>JBKPQU010000085.1:0-9863 GCA_046734255.1 Actinomycetota bacterium | reverse complement strand
GCGTACTACGCAGCGTTCGTCCGCGATCCGGACGGCAACAACGTGGAGGCCGTCTGCCACCGCCCTGAGTAGACGCGCGGGACGGTTGGAGGCACGCGAGACTGATGCGGTGCTGAGCATCGGGACCACCGTGATGAACGTCGCCGACCTGCGCCGGGCGGCGGCCTTCTGGCAGGCCGCGCTCGGCTACGTGCCGCGCCGGGAACCGGGAGAGGACTGGGCCCCCGAAGGGGACGACTTCCTGATCCTCGTGCCGCAGTCGGGGACGGGCGCGCGCCTGGCGCTCAACGAGAGCGACTCTCCGCCGCCCGAGGTGCCGCACGTCCACCTCGACCTGTACGCCGGGGACGCCGAGGACCAGGCCGCGGAGGTCGAGCGGCTGATCGGGCTGGGGGCCACCCGGGTCGACTGGCCGTGGTACGACGACGAGGGCGACTACGTCGTCCTGGCCGATCCGGTGGGCAACCTGTTCTGCGTGATCGACACGGGTCGGTCCTGACGATGACCACGACGCACTCGGCCACGCTGGCCATCGACGAGGCGGTGGCCCTCCGCCGGGCGTCCGGGCGCCCGGTGCTGCACCTCGGCTTCGGCGAGGCGGGGCTGCCCGTGCCGCCGGGTCTCGCCGACGTCCTCGCCGCCGCTGCCGGGCGCAACAGCTACGGCCCGGTCGTCGGTTCATCGCAGGCGCGCGAGGCGGCCGCGGGATGGTTCGGTCGCCGCGGGCTGCCCACCGATCCCGACCAGCTCGTCTTCGGTCCGGGCAGCAAGCCGCTGCTGTTCGCCCTCCTGGCATCGATCGACGGCGACGTCGTCCTCCCCCGGCCGGCCTGGGTCACCTACGCCGCGCAGGCCGCGCTGCTGGGCCGCGAGGTCGTCCCGGTGCCGATCCCGCCCGAGACCGGCGGCGTCCCGGACCCCGACCTGCTCGAGGCGGCACTGGACGCGGCGCGCGACCGGGGTGCGCGGCCGGGCGTCCTGCTGCTGACGGTCCCGGACAACCCGACGGGGGCGGTCGCCGGCGTCGAACACCTGCGGGCCGTCTGCGAGATCGCGCACCGGCGCGGCCTCGCCGTGATCTGCGACGAGATCTACGCCGAGCTCACCCACCGCGGCCGATCGCCGAGCGCCGCGACGTACCTGCCCGAGCGCACGGTCATCACCACGGGGTTGAGCAAGTCCGTCGCGCTCGGCGGCTGGCGGATCGGCTACGCCCGCACACCGGACGGCGCGTGGGGGCGCACGGTGCGGGCCGGCCTGACCGGCGTGGCGAGCGAGGTGTGGTCGAGCCTCTCGGCGCCCATGCAGGCGGTGGCGGCCCACGTCCTGGCCGACCCGGCGGACGTCCTCGCCCGGATCGACGCCTCCCGGCGCCTGCATGCTCGCGTCGCCGCGGCGGTGCACGCCGAATTCGTCGCCGCCGGCTCGATCGTTCGCCCACCGCAGGCGGCGTTCTACGTCTACCCGGACTTCGGGCCGCTGCGGGGCGACCTGCTCCGGCGGGGCATCACGACGGGCACGCAGCTGGCGACGGCGCTGCTCGAGGAGCACGACATCGCCACCCTCCCCGGGCGCGCCTTCGGCGACGAGGACGACGCGCTCACGCTGCGCGTCGCGACCAGCCTGCTGTACGGCTCGTCCACCGAGCAGCGGCTGGAGGCGCTGGGGTCGGAGGCACCCGAGACCCTGCCGTGGATCGCCGAGTCGCTCGCCCTCCTGCGACGCGGTCTGGCCCGGCTCACCGGGGAGTTCGACGCGGCACCGGCGTCCGGCGCCCCTCTCGCTCGCTGATCATGGGCGAAACGGCGGTTTCCCCGTCCTGAACCAACCATTTGCCCATGATCAGTGACGGCGGCGCGGGTCAGTCGCTGCCGTGGCCGAGGTCGACGATGCAGAAGCGGTTGCCGTCGGGATCGGCGAGCACGACGAAATCCGGGTCCTCCGGGTAGCTGTCCCAGTCGACCTCGACCGCGCCCAGCGACACCAGTCGAGCCGCCTCGGCGGCCTGCTCCGCGGCGTCGGCGACGTGCAGGTCGAGGTGGAGGCGAGGATGGTCCGGCGGCGGGGTCTCGCTGCGGTGCAACGCGATCAGGGTCCCGGTCCCGTCGGGCGCTGCGAGCACGGTCGCGAAGCCGCCGTACCCACCCGCGATCGGCCGGTAGCCCAGAGCCTCGGCCCAGAACCGCGCGGCCCTCGGGACGTCGTCGGCTCCCAACGCGACCAGCCCCATCGTCAGCATCCGATCATCCTGACACCGTCGGAACGGCCTCCTCGCCGGCGGCGCATCATGCTCGTGGAGGAGTGTCCACATGAGCGCAGGGACGAGCGATGGGATGACCGACCTGGCCTTCGCGCCGGGTGCCCGCGCGGTCGTCCTGGTCGAGGGCGCCAGCGACCGGGTGGCCCTGCAGGCGCTGGCCGAGCGGCGTGGCCGGAGCCTGGAGGCCGAGGGCGTTTCGGTCGTCGCCATGGGCGGCGCGACGAACGTCGGACGGTTCCTGGAGGTGTTCGGCCCTCAGGGCCTCGACCTGCGACTGGCCGGATTCTGCGACGCCGCCGAGGAGGGCTGGTTCCGGCGCGGCCTTCAGCGCGCGGGCCTCGGTGCGGTGCTGTCCCGGTCCGACATGGAGGCGCTCGGCTTCTACGTGTGCGTGGCCGACCTGGAGGACGAGCTGATCCGCTGCCTGGGCGCGGCCGAGGTGGAACGGATCATCGAGGCGCAGGGTGAGCTGGGATCGTTCCGGACCCTCCAGCAGCAGCCTGCCCAGCAGGGACGCAGCACCGAGCAGCTGCTCCATCGCTTCATGGGCACCCGCTCCGGCCGCAAGAGCCACTACGCGCGCCTGCTCGTCGGCGCGCTCGACCACACCGTGCCGCGGGCGCTGGACGGCGTGCTCGCCCATGTCTGATGGCCCCACGAGGAGGAACACATGGACTACCGCGGCCTGGTCAAGCGTCTCCAACTGCCCGCGCACTACACCCCACCCAGCGAACTAGCCCACGACGACATCCGCGCCCACGCGATCACCCGCGATCACCTGCGCGACGACGTGGCTGGGATCAACTCCAGCATCGAACTCATCCGGCAGACCCGAGGCGGTCGTTGGCCCACCGCACCGGTCACCGAGGAGTTCAACTATGTCGACCTCGTCTGGCACGAATGTGAGTTCCGCGAGGGCTCCTCCTTCACCTACGCGGTCTACGACAGCGCCGGCCACTACCTCGGCTGCTGCTACCTCTACCCGGTGGGCGCTCGCACACCGCTGTCCGCGGATCTCCTCCAGCATGACGTCGACGTCAGCTGGTGGGTCACCCCCGACGCCTACCGATACGGCTACTACACCAAGTTGTACGACGCGCTGCGGCACTGGACCACCACCGCGTTCCCCTTCACCAACCCTCACTACTCCAACGCCGAAATCCCGTAGACCGCACTTCTGACGTCATGCCCTTCGGGCATCCCCGTGATGTGCGACGAACTCTTGGGTGAACCGGTGAACACGCGTTGCAACATCCGCCTCAAGTTGGCCGGCGTGAAAGTGATCTTCATGACCGCCGGACCCTAGCAGTCCGCAGCCGCGGCCGGAGTGGCCTTCCGCTCGCTCACGTCGGTCGACACCCAGGGCGTGATCGCGCCGCTGGACTACTCGACCAAGGGCGCAGCCCCCACGCCGAAGGTGTACGTGTTCCAGGCCGACGCCGCCTCGCTCGGCGGTCTCAAGCAGGTTCAGGACCTGTATGAGGGCAAGGACGCGAAGGACTACACCCCGCCGGCGCTGAAGGCGTAGCCCGAGGGTGCCAGCGTTCGGCCGCAGGTCTGGTGGCGAGCGATGAGTTCCGGCCGGAGACCGGGTCCTACCTGAGTCCGACCTGTCGAACGCTGACCATAGAGGAAGAGGTATCCATGCTCGATCTGGCACCGGCCGCGGACGAGGTGACGCGGCTGCTGGACGGCGTGCACGAGGAGGGCCTCGCCGGTCCCACGCCCTGCGAGGACTGCTCGCTGGCGACGCTGCTGGACCACCTGATGGCGCTGACATTGGCCTTCACCTGGGGTGCGAACAAGCAGGATGTGCCGCCGGACGCCGACGAGTCGCCGCCCGGAGGCGCGCGCGCCGACCATCTCCACCCCGAGTGGCGAAGCCTGCTGCCCCAACGACTGCGCGGGCTGGCTCAAGCCTGGGCGGATCCCGCGGCATGGGAGGGCATGACGACGGTGGGCGGGGCGAGGATGCCCGCCGAGGCGATTGGCGTCGTCGCTCTCGACGAGCTCGTGATGCACGGCTGGGACCTCGCCCGCGCCACCGACCAGCCGTTCCGGTGCGACCCGGCGAGCGCGCGGACCGTCCTGGCGTTCACCACCGAGCTGGCCAAGCCGGAGCAGGCGGCCATCCGCGCAGGGATCTTCGGGCCGATCGTGGACGTCCCGACGGACGCTCCCGACCTGGACCGCGCGCTGGGGCTCGGCGGTCGCGATCCCGCCTGGCAGCTGCCCCGGACCTGACGACCGTCAGCCGGGACTCGGGTTGCTCTCCAGGCTGAGCGTGAACATGCGGTCGGCGTCGATCCGCGCGTACATGGGCCCCGAGTCCAGGAACTTCTCCCAGTCGTCGCCGTACCGCGGGGTGTAGATCTCCAGCAGGGTGCTGCGGAAGCCGGCCTCGGATGGACTGCCCACGTCGATCGGCACCGCACGACCGTGCACGGTCACGGACAGTTCCTCACGGGGCAGGTGCGTGGCGCTGACCTGCGGCCGCTGCGCGATGTGGCGGAACCGGAACGATTCCGGGGAGGAGCCGAAGTGGAAGGCGCCCCGGTAGAAGACGCCGTCCACGGGACCGGCCAGTGGGCGGCAGTCACGGGTGACGGTCGCGAGAACGAGCAGGCACATCCCCTGCAGCTGCGCCGCCAGATCCTCGGCGGTGAGGCGTCGCTCGGGGGTGATGATGCCGCGCAGGTGGGATCCGGCGGAGTCGTAGCTGCGGTCGAGGAGTTCCTGGAGGCGGGCAAGATCTTCAGGTGTCTCGTGCATGAGCCGGACGCTACCGCCCGGCGGCGACACCCGCCGCGGCCCGGGCTCACTCGGCGCCGAACCGGCTCCGGTAATCCGCGGGGATCAGCGGCTTCGCCGCCCTGGCCTTGAGCTGCTGCACGGCCCACGTGTTGCCGTCGGGATCGCTGAAACCGAAGAACGTACCTCCGTCGCGCTCGTCGAAGACGGTGATCTCGCCGACCTCGACGCCGCGGCTGATCAGCTCCGCACGGGCGGCGGCGGCGTCCGCCACGACCAGCTGCAGGCCTCGCATCGAACCCGGCGCCATCTCGTTCTGCGCCGGGAGGTCACCGACCACGATCGAGCACCCCGAGCCGACCGGCGTCAGCTGGGCGACGTGCATGTGCTCGTTCCGGGTGTCGTGGTCGAGCACGAACCCGACCTGGTCCCGGTAGAAGGCGATCGCGCGCTCGATGTCGCTCACGGGCAGGACGACGACCTCCAGCGTCCAGTCCACGGACTCTCCTCTCCTCCGGCGCGGCGTCCCTCAGACCCGCGCAGCCAGGTACTCGTGGATGAGCTGAACGGCGATGGCACCGGCGCCGACCGAGGGCGCCACACGCTTCGTGGCGCCGTGCCGCACGTCGCCCACGGCGAAGACGCCGGGCATGCTCGTCTCCAGGTACATCGGCGGCCTGGACTCCGGCCACGGCGGCGCCCCGCTCGGGTCGGCCTCGCGCGGTGGCGTCACGTCGGTCCCGGTCAGCAGGTAGCCGCCGCCGTCCCGGGCCAGGGTGCCGGCGAGCCAGTCGGTGCGCGGCTCACCGCCGATCATGATGAACAGCGCCGACGCGGGCACGGTCTCCACCGTGCCACTGCACCGATCACGGATCATGAGTTGCTCGAGACGGCCTCGCCCGCCGCCGTCGACGATCCCGCTGTCGGGACGTACGGTGACGTTCGGCAGGGCGTCGATCTCGCGGATCAGGTACTCCGACATCGTGGCGGCCAGCGAGTCGCGCCTGATCACAACGGTGACGTCGGCGCCGTTCTTGGCGAGGTGGACGGCGGCCTGCCCGGCCGAGTTCCCGCCGCCGACGATGTACACCTGCTGGCCCTTCATCGCCTCGGCCTCGGCGCCGCCGGCGCCGTAGAAGACGCCGGCGCCGAGGAGGGCCTCCAGGCTCGGGACGCCGATGCGCCGCCAGCTGACCCCGGTGGCGATGACGACGCTGCGGGCGATCGCGCTGTCCCCGTTGGAGATGGCGATCACGCGCCGGTCGCCGTCGGCGCGCAGGGCCACGGCCGTCTGGGCCAGCAGCAGCTCGGCACCGAAGAGCCAGGCCTGCTCGACCGCGCGGATGGCGAGGTCCGAGCCGCTGATACCCCGAGGGAACCCCAGGTAGTTGCGGATCATCGAGCTCGCGCTGGCCTGGCCGCCGGGCATGCTCGGGTCGATCAGCGCCGTCCGAAGCCCCTCCGACGCGGCATGCACGGCCGCGGACAGCCCGCTGGGCCCGGCGCCGACGATGGCGACGTCGACGTCCACGCCCGCGGCGTCGATCCGGAAACCCAGTTCCTCGACCAGTTCGGCGTCCGTGGGTTGGACGAGCGCAGCGCCGTAGGAGCCGGCCACCACGGGAAGGCGTGACCCGTCGTGGCCGGAGGCGCGCAGCGTCGACCGGCCGCCCTCGGAGTCCGGGCTGTCGAACTGGAAGGGGATGCCCGCGCGGGTGAGGAGGTCCCGGAGCTCGTGCGTGCGCGGATCCAACTCCTCGGCCACGAGGTTGACGGCGACCCGTTCCGGCCGCTGGGTGCGGCTCCAGTCCGCGAGGTACTCACTCATCGGGAGGTAGAGCGCCTGCTCGCGCGGGAACCACGGGATGAAGAGGTAGGAGTCGACGTAGCCCAGCACCATCGCCTGCCGCACGGGATGGCCCCGCCACCGACCCCGCGGCACCAGCAGGATCCGCTTCGCGTTCGGGTGCTGCTGGCGCACACGCAGCAGCAGATCCACACCGGTGAGTCCAGCCGCGGGAAGGTCCGCGGCGGCGATGACGGCGGCGACCCGCTCGCCCTGTTCCTCCAGGGACGCCAGCTCGCGCACCGCATCGGGAGACGACGCGCTGAGGATCCGGTAGTCCGGGGCGAACCGGCGGCCGAGGTCGCGGACGAGCCGTTCGCGCAACCTGTCGTCGTCCCCCACCGCCACGATGACCGCCGGGCTGACCGGGGAATCGGGCATGGACCTCAGGCCTTCTTCTCCCGCCACGCACGCTCGAACGGCAGCCGCCAGGCGTGCGGGGCGATCAGCTGGTGGATGGCGTTCGGGCCCCAGCTTCCCGGGGCATAGGGCTTCACCGGCGGAGGATCCTCGAGCAGGGGAATCGAGCGCTCCCAGAGACTCTCGATGCCCTCGGCGGTGGTGAACAGCGTGTGGTCCCCACGCATGGCGTCGAGGATCAGCCGCTCGTAGGCCTCCAGGACGTCGCCCGCGCGTTCGGTCTCCTGGGTGGAGAACTGCATGCTCAGCTTCTCCAGCCGCATGCCGGGCCCGGGGCGCTTGCCGTAGAAGGAGAGCGACACCTTCGAGTTGTCGGCGAGATCGAAGGTGAGGTGGTCCGGGCCCGCCGACCCCACGCCGGAGCCGGGCGGGAACATCGTCCGCGGCGCCTCCTTGAAGGCGATCGAGATGATCCGCAGGCCCTCGGCCATCCGCTTGCCGGTACGCAGGTAGAAGGGGACGCCGGCCCAGCGCCAGTTGTCCAGGTCGCAGCGCAGCGCGATGAACGTCTCGGTGTCGGACTCCGACGCGACGCCGTCCTCGTCCTGGTAGCCGATGAACTGGCCGCGGACCACGTGGGACGGCTCGACGGGCAACAGCGAACGGAAGACCTTGTTCTTCTCCTCGCTGATCGCGCGCGGCTCCAGCGCCGTCGGCGGCTCCATCGCCACGAACGCCATCACCTGGAACAGGTGGGTGACCACCATGTCCTTGTAGGCGCCGGTCGCGTCGTAGAAGCTCGCCCGGCGGTCGAGGCCGAGCGTCTCCGGGATGTCGATTTGGATGTGGTCGATGAAATTGCGGTTCCAGATCGGCTCGAAGAGCCCGTTGGCGAACCGGAAGGCGAGGATGTTCTGCGCCGCCTCCTTGCCGAGGAAGTGGTCGATCCGGAAGACCTGGCTCTCGTCGAACGTCTCGTGCACCTGGTTGTTGAGCACGATCGCGCCGGCCAGGTCGGTTCCGAACGGCTTCTCCATCACCACCCGGGATCGCTCCACGAGCCCCGCCTCCCGGAGGGTGTTGATTACCGTGGCCGCCGCCTTCGGGGGGACGCTCAGGTAGTGCAGTCGCCGTGCACCGCCGCCGAGCTGGTCCTCAGCACGGGCGACCGCGGCCGCAAGGGCCTGCGGGCCTGCGGTCTGCGGGACGTAGCAGAGGTTGACGGCGAAGGCATCCCACTCCTCCGTGGTCAGCTCATGACCGCCGAACTCCTGCGCGGCCTTCTGCGCGAACGCCCGGAAGTTATCGTCGTCGAACTCGTCCATGGACGTGCCGACCACGCGGACATCGGGCGCCAGCGCCGAGGCCGAGAGGTGGGCCAGCCCGGGCAGCAGCTTGCGCCGGGCCAGGTCACCGGTCGCCCCGAACAGCACGATGACGTGCGGCAGGAGCGGCTCGGTCCCCGGGCGCGAGGGCCGGGAGCCCGGAGCCGGGTAGGAGATCGTCTGAGGTCGGTCGGTCACTCCTCGATCATCGCAGCCCCGGTCAGGTTCGCGAAGCGGCCCGGCCCCCGGGTCTGGGCGCGCTCCATGCGGACGGCGAAACAGCCGGGGGCCGCGTTGTGGACGTGCAGGTACGTCACGCGCGAATCGGCGAACATGCGCCGCGCGACCTCCGCCACGGCGTCCCCGTCGGTCAGCTCGGCACCGACCAAGAGGTGTTCGGCGTCGAACGACCGCACGGACAGCCGGCGCCGGCGCAGCTGATCCGGCGATGTGAGGCCGCGGTCGATTGCGGCCACTCCCCACCGCCCGGCGCCGGTCGTAGCCTGCTGGGGTGGCCGAGGCACGGCAGATCCTGATCGTCGGCGGGGGCATCGCCGGGCTCTCGCTGGCGGTTGCCCTGCATCGGCAGGGCTATGCCCCGGAACTGATCGAGCGCGCATCGTCGTGGCAGGCGATCGGGGCCGGGATCGTCCTGCACGCCAACGGTGTGCGAGCGTTGCGCCTGCTCAGCATGGGCGCCGCCGTCGATCGGATCGGGGCCCCGCTGCCGCGGTGGGGGTTCTTCGACGAGCGCGCGGAGCCGCTGTGCCACACCGATCTGGACAAGCTGTGGGGCGACGTGGGTCCGTGCCTGGGCACCGAGCGCATCCGCCTGCAGGAGGCGATGGTGACCGCCGCCGCCGTCCCGGCCCGGCTGGGCGTCGCGCTCACGTCACTGGACCAGGACGGCACGCAGGTGACCGCGGGGTTCAGCGACGGCACCTCACGCGCCTACGACCTGGTGGTCGGCGCGGACGGCATCTACTCCACCGTGCGCCGGCTGATCGGCATTTCCGGCGGCCCGGACTACGCCGGGGTGGTCGCCTGGCGCAACGTCATACCGGCCCGCCCTGACGGCGTGAACGAGCTGATGGTGTTGCTCGGCGACCGTTGCTTTCTCGGCGTGGTCCCGGTTGGCGACGCGTACACCTACACCTTCGGGGCCATCGTCACCGAGCCGATCCACGATCCCCTGCCGGGCCGGCTGGAGCGGTTCCGCGATCGGTTCGGCGCGTTCGGCGGCCCGGTCCCGGACTGCCTGGCCGCGCTGGAGTCGGACGAGCAGCTGCACTTCGGCCCGATCGAGTGGGTGGACCTGGAC
>JBKPQU010000084.1:0-6408 GCA_046734255.1 Actinomycetota bacterium | reverse complement strand
GTTCTTGACCGAGCACTCCAAGGTGCTGGCTCCGGCGGCGACCGACAGACTCGCGAAGCAGCTGTTGGCCACCCTGGACCCGGATGGTGCGGATCGGTTCGACCCGGTCGCCTACGAACGCCGGAGCCTGTCCTGCGCGGTGGACGGGACCGGGATGCTGGTTGGCCGGTTCCAGCTCGACCCGGCCGCCGCGGCGAGCGTGAAGGCCGCCCTCGAGCACTACGCCGCCCCCGGCCCGCAGACCCTCTCGGAGGGTGAGGACGGGCAACAGGTGCTGGTCGGGGACGACCGGACCCGGCCCCAGCGCTACGCCGACGCGCTGACCGCGATCGCCCGCCACGCCCTGACCGACACCCACACGTCGGGGGGCGAACCCGCGCACGTGCTGGTCGTGGCCACCCCCGACCAACTCACTGACGCCACCACCCGGCACACGAACGCCACGGGGGCGGGGTGGGCGCAGTGCGTGCAGACCGGGCCGATCAGCCCCGGCACCCTCGGACGGCTGTCCTGTGACGCGATCCTGTCCCGGGTGCTGCTCGCCCCCGACGGCGCCGTCCTGAACCTCGGACGTGCCACCCGGCTCGCCAGCGGCGCGCAACGCAAGGCGCTGGCCGCCCGGGACCGCGGCTGCGTGATCCCTGGGTGCACCGCCACCCCCGGGATGTGCGAGGCCCACCACGTGGTCTGGTTCCGGCACGGCGGAACCACCGACATCACCAACCTGGCGTTGTTGTGCGGGCAGCACCACACCGCGGTGCACTCCGGACTATGGGAAATCACCATGCGGGACGGGGTGCCCTGGCTGCGGCCACCCACCTGGATCGACCGACACCGACAACCCCTGCGCAACCTCGCCCACCAGGCAGCCGACCACGCCCGACGACTCGGCCACCAACTCCGCCTACACCTCGACCTACAACTCGATCAGGACGACGGCGGACCACCAGGCCACGGCGGCCCCAGCCCGCCCGACGAGGATTCCGTCGCGTGACCGGCACCCTCGGGGTGGCGGCCCCAGACGTAACGGACGTCGGGAGCACGTTCCTCATTGGATGCGCCGTCCGTCCACCGGACGGCAATGAACCCGTGCCGCTCGTAGAAGCGCCGAGCCGGGAGGTTGGTCTGGAAGGTCCATAACTCCCGGCTGGGCAGCACCACGGTGGTGAACCAGTCACGCACGTCGTCGTCGTCGGTGTGCACCGGCGCCGGGATCACCGCCACCGAGGCGTGACGCGAGCGAAGCCAGACGTCGGCCGCCGCCTCCGCGTCGGCCGGGACGGCCCGGCGCACGCTCAGCGCCATCAGCGGAAGAGCAGCAGCTGCTCCGGAGCGGCGCCGGTCAAGGAGTAGCGGGCCGGGTCGGGCGAGCGGCCCGCGCAGAGCCTGACCAGCGTGGCCGCGTCCGCGGTCAGCCGGGCCGTGGCCGGCGGGTGGCCCAGTACCAGCTCGCGATTCGGCAGGACAACGGTCGTCGGCGGTACCGAGAACCGTGGCAACCGGCTTCGCTGCTCGATCAGTTCCAGCGCGTCCTCGATCCCCTCGCTGGCGTAGGCATCCGGAGCGCCGAGCGCCTCCCGGATGTCGCCGCCGTGCACCCACTCCCCCAGCGCCAGGCCGTCGAGCGCTCCTCCCGCCCCGGCCACCGCGCGCGCCGCCGCCTCGTACCCGGCGGACAGCTCGGCCAGGACCTGCTCGAACGGCCACGAGCGCCGCTCGTCGACGTCCCGCTGGTTCTCCTCGGCCGACCATCCCGAGGACCCACCCCGGCCCACCAGCGACATCGCCGCCGCGCAGTGCGCCACGACGTCGCGAACCGACCAGCCCGGCAGCACCGTGGGCCGGTCCGCGTCGCCGTCGCCGAGAGCTGTCAGCAGCGGCAGGACGGCGTCCCGCTCGCGCAGGAGCAGGCGCGCTGCCCGCTCGGGATCCACGTCCACGCGGGCAGGCTACCCGCGCTGTACGCATCGTGACCTCCGCCGCTGGATCAAGGAGACAGCCAGCGCAGACGGTAGGGGACATCACGGACATGACGTGAGGAGCGGGCGGACAGCCTGTGGATGAAGGGCCGGTGACCATCCCCGACGCCTACCGCCCGTCACAGATGATTGACCTGGGCGTCCGGCGGGCGAAACCATGCATCTGCGGGCCCGAAGGGCGGCGAGGCGTCACCGTGGGCCCGCGGTGACGCCGGGCGGTCTCAAATGAGCGACACCCAGATCCACGGGCACAGGCACCACCCACACGCGCAGCCTGGCCACTTGCAACGTTCCGTCGGGTTCTACGGCCTGATGTTCGTCTCCCTGGGCTCGATCATCGGGTCCGGATGGCTCCTGGGGGCTCTGAACGCGGCCGAGACCGCCGGGCCGGCGTCGATCATCTCCTGGTTGATCGCGGCCGCCATGCTCACGGCCCTGGCCCTGGTCTACGCCGAGCTCGGTGCCGCCTACCCGGTCGCCGGCGGCACCGGCCGGTTCCCCTACTTCTCGCACGGCCCGCTGGCCGGGTTCTTCGCCGGGTGGTCGTCGTGGCTCCAGGCCGTCGCGATCGCACCGATCGAGATCCTCGCCGCGATCACCTATGTCAACAGCGTCAAGGCGGTCAACCAGAACTTCCCCATGCTCTACCCCGAGGGCGACCCCAAAGTAGGGCTGCTGAACGGGCGCGGGCTGGTCATAGCCACGCTCGGGATGATCCTCTTCACCGCGATCAACCTGGCCGGTGCGAAGTTCATGTCCGAGAGCAACGTCTTCGTGGTGATCTGGAAGGCGGCCGTCCCGGCAGTGGCGATCGTGGTCGTGGGCGCGCTGGCCTTCCACCCGGGGAACTTCACCGCCGGTGGCGGGTTCATGCCGTACGGCCTCCACGGGGTGTTCGCCGCCCTGCCCGCCGGCGTCGTCTTCGCCCTGCAGGGGTTCGAACAGGCGGTCCAGCTGTCCGGGGAGGCGAAGAACCCGAAGAAGGACATCTCCAGAGCGATCATCACGGCGATGTCGATCGGTGCCCTGCTCTACATCCTGCTGCAGGTGGTTTTCATCGCCGCGGTGGAGCCGAAGAACGTGGCCAAGGACTGGTCCTCGCCGCTGGGCACCGACCCGTCGGACTACGGCGCCTGGTACACCCTCGCGCTGGCCGTCGGGGCCGGCTGGCTCGCCGCCGTCCTGATCATCGACGCCGTGGTCTCCCCCGCGGGCACCGGCATCGTCTACACCGGCACCACGGCCCGCATCTCGTACGCGCTGGGTGAGGAGTCGGAGATGCCCGGCGTCCTGACCAAGGTGGACAAGCGCGGCACCCCGTGGGTGTCGATCCTGGTCACGGCCGTCGTCGGCTGGTTGTGCTTCGGGCCCTTCCCCAGCTGGAACAAGCTCGTCGGCGTGGTCACCGGCGCGACCGCGGTCATGTACGCGTTCGCTCCGGTGGCCCTGGGCGCGCTACAGAAGGAGGACGGGGATCGCCCGCGCCCCTATCGGATGCCCGCACCGAAGTTCCTGCTCCCCGTCGCCTTCATCTCGGCGAACCTCATCCTCTACTGGGGCGGCTTCAACTACACCTGGAAGATCGCGGTCGCGCTCGCGTTCGGGGTGGTGCTCTTCGCGATCGGCAGCTGGTTCTCGGGTACGAACCTGCCCGGCATGGTCCGCCACGCATGGTGGATCGCTGTGTGGATCATCGGTTCTGTGATCATCGGATGGCTCGGTCGCTATGGCGACGGCAGCCAGAACTGGCTGCCCAACTGGATCGACCTGCTCGTGGTCATCGTGTTCAGCCTGCTGATCTACCGGTTGGCGGTCTCGGAGACGATGCCCCGGGAGAAGGTCCAGGAGGCCATCGCGAAGGACAGCGACCAGATCGACTACGTCCACGCGGGGTGACGTCGCGCGCCCCCACCGTCACGACGACGACGCGCCGGACGGCTTGAAATCCCGAGTCCGCCCGTGGTTAGGTGAGCCTAACCTAATCGGGAGGACCGGGGATGCTGCCCACGTTCGTGATCGGCCTTCGTGAAGGCCTCGAGGCCGCACTGATCGTCGGCATCGTCGCCGCCTTCCTGCGCAAGCAGGGCCGAGCCGACGCGGTCCGGCTGGTATGGCTGGGCGTGGCGGCCGCCGTGGCGCTGTGCCTGGCGTTCGCCGTCGTCCTCCAGGTGGTGTCCGCAGACCTGCCGCAGCGCCAGCAGGAGGGCCTCGAGACAGTCATCGGTCTGGTCGCGGTGGCAATGGTCACCTACATGATCATCTGGATGCGGCGCCACGCTCGGGGCCTGAAGGGCCACCTCGAGACCTCGGCGTCATCCGCGCTGGTAGCCGGTTCCGCGTGGGCCCTCGTTGCGATGGCCTTCCTCGCGGTCCTGCGTGAAGGCTTCGAGACATCCGTGTTCCTGCTCGCGGCCTTCCAGGCCAGCGGCACCCCTCTGGCCGCCGGATTCGGCGCGCTGCTCGGCATCCTGGTTGCCTGCGGTCTCGGCTACGGCATCTACCGCGGCGGCATCCGGATCAACCTGGCGCGCTTCTTCACCGTGACCGGCGCGGTCCTCGTGCTGGTGGCCGCGGGCCTGCTGGCCATGGCCTTCCACACCGCACACGAAGCGGGCTGGCTGAACGCCGGCCAGGCCATGGCGGTCGACCTGTCCTGGCTGGTGCGGCCGGGAACGGTGCTGGCCGCGGTGCTCACCGGCGTCCTCGGCCTCCAGGCGCAGCCCACGGTGATCGAGGCCGCGGTCTGGCTGCTCTACCTGGTGCCGATGCTGCTGTACGTCACGTGGCCGTCGATCCAGCGGATGTCCCGGCCCGCGGCGCAGCCCCAGGCCGCCCGTCCGACCGAGTCCCGCGAGGTGACCAGCCGATCATCCGGCTGATCCGCGCGGGCCCCAGCCCGGCTTCTCGCACGTACCGCCATCGCCCCTGTTCACGCCGCTTGGAGATCCGTCATGCCCCGTCACCCCGATGCCCCAGCCACCGGGCGGATTGCAGCGGCCGGATCCGTGCTCGGCGTCGCCGCGCTGGTCGCCGGGTGCGGCGGCGGGTCCAGCCCGTCCACGGGCGGAGGGTCGCAGCCGGGCGTGAAGGTCATCGAGGTCAAGATGACCAACGACGGCTGTGCCCTGCCGTCGGGGAAGCTGACCGCCGGGCCGATGACGTTCAACGTGACCAACGACGGCGCGACGGCGGTCAGCGAGTTCGAGATCAAGCAGGGCGACAAGATCCTCGGCGAGAAGGAGAACCTGGTGCCCGGCCTGTCCGGCAGCTTCTCGCTCTCGCTCGCTCCCGGCGACTACACCGCCTACTGCCCCGGCGCGGCCACGCCCACCTCGCCGTTCACCGTGGTCGCCGCGAGCGGCGCGTCCGGGACCGCGACGTCCGCGACCTCCGCCGAGCTGGCGACGGCCACCAGCGGCTACGCCACCTACGTCAAGGACCAGGCGGTCGAGCTCACCCGGTCCACCACCCAGTTCGTGGCCGCGCTCAAGGCCGGCGACGTGGCCCGGGCCAAGGCGCTGTACGGCCCCACCCGGGTGTTCTACGAGCGGATCGAGCCGGTCGCGGAGAGCTTCGGTGACCTCGACCCGCAGATCGACGCGCGCCAGGGCGACGTCCCGGCCGCGGAGTTCGGCGGGTTCCACAAGATCGAGCAGATCCTCTGGACGACGAAGACGACGGCGGGCACCCCGCCCTACGCGGACAAGCTGCTGGCGGACGTGAAGAAGTTGCAGACGCTGGTGGCCACCGCGACGTACCAGCCGGCGCAGCTGGCCAACGGCGCCACCGAGCTGCTCGGCGAGGTCGCCCGGTCGAAGATCACCGGTGAGGAGGAGCGCTACTCCCACATCGACCTGGTCGACTTCAAGGCGAACGTCGACGGCTCCAAGGAGGCGTTCAACCTCCTGCTGCCCGCGCTGACCAAGGTCGATCCCACGCTGGCCAAGACGGTCACCGACCGGTTCGCCGCCGTCGAGGCAGGGCTCGAGAAGTACCGCTCGGGCGACGGGTTCGTGCTCTACAGCGAGCTGGAGCCGGCCGACGTCCGCGCGCTGGCCCAATCCGTGGACGCGCTCGCCGAGCCCCTGTCCCAGGTCGCCGGAAAGGTCGTCAGTGGCTGAAGCCGTCTCTCGACGGCGCTTCGTCGAAGCAGTTGTCGGCGGCGTCGGGCTCGCCGTCGGCGCCGGCGCCGCGTACGGCGCGACGCGCATGGCCGACAACGACGGCGACACCCTGGATCCGGCCGACCAGATCGTGCTGTTCCACGGCGCACACCAGGCCGGGATCACCACCCCGGCCCAGGACCGGCTGGCCTTCGCGTCGTTCGACGTGTCCGGCAACCGCACCGAGGTGCGCACGATGCTGGCGGTGTGGACGGCGGCCGCGGCGAGGATGACCGCCGGACGGCCGGTGGGCGACGACCTCGAGC
>JBKPQU010000083.1:0-5251 GCA_046734255.1 Actinomycetota bacterium | reverse complement strand
CCCGGCCGGCGGAGCCGCCGACGAGCCGGGCGGCTCGCTCCCGGACCAGGCGGCGGTCCAAGAGGTCGAGGAGGTCGAGGAGGTCGAGGAGGAGCACGAGGTCGAGGTCTGGGAACCCCAGCCGACACCGCACCTGTCCGTGCTGCTCTACAGCGACGACGTCGACACCCGGGCCCGGGTCCGGCTGGCGGTCGGGCGCCGTCCCGCACCGGACGTGCCGGAGGTCCGCTGGACCGAGTGCGCCACCGCGCCGGCCGTGATCGCCGCGGTCGACCGGGGCGGGCTGGACCTGCTGATCCTGGACGGCGAGTCGGCGCCGACCGGCGGGATGGGCCTGTGCAAGCAGCTCAAGGACGAGATCTACCAGTGCCCGCCCGTGCTCGTGCTCACCGGCAGGCCGCAGGACGCCTGGCTGGCCACGTGGTCCCGGGCGGACTTCGCCGTGCCCCACCCGCTGGACCCCGTGGCGGTGGCCGAGGCGGTGGCCGGCCTCGCCCGGACCCGGCGGCGCTGACAGGTACGCAGGGGAGGTTGCAGTGACCGTGTCGCAGAGCCCGCCGTCGCGCACCTGGGCGCAGCTGATCTCCATGCTGCTGTCGGGCAGCGACCTGGACCGCTCGGACGCCGCCTGGGCGATGGAACAGGTGATGACCGGCGAGGCCACGCCGGTCCAACTGGCGGGCTTCCTGGTCGCGCTGAGGGCCAAGGGCGAGACGGTGGACGAGCTGTCCGGGCTGGTCGACACGATGCTCGCGCACGCCGTGCGGATCGAGGTGCCCGGCCCGGCGGTGGACGTCGTCGGCACCGGCGGCGACCGTTCGCACACCGTCAACATCTCCACGATGGCCGCGCTGGTGGTCGCCGGCGCCGGGCACCGGGTGGTCAAGCACGGCAACCGCGCGGCGACGTCCGCGTCGGGGTCCGCGGACGTCCTGGAGGCGCTCGGCGTCCGGCTCGACCTGACCCCCCAGCGGGTGGCGGAGCTGGCCGTCGAGGTGGGGATCACGTTCTGCTTCGCGCAGGCGTTCCACCCGGCGTTCCGGCACGCGGCGGTCGCCCGGCGTGACCTCGGGGTGCCCACCGCCTTCAACTTCCTCGGCCCGCTGACCAACCCGGCGCAGCCCGCGGCGGCCGCGGTCGGCGTCGCCGACGCCCGGATGGCGCCCCTCGTCGCGGGCGTGCTCGCCGCCCGGGGCAGCTCGGCGCTGGTCTTCCGCGGGGAGGACGGCCTGGACGAGCTGTCCACGGTGGCGCCGTCCCAGGTCTGGGAGGTCTCCGGGGGAGTGGTGACCCCGCACCGCGTGGATCCTCTCGACCTGGGGATCCCCCGGGCGCGGCTGGAGGACCTGCGCGGTGGCGACGCGGCGCGCAACGCCCACGTGGCCCGCGAGGTGCTGGACGGCGTGGCGGGCCCGGTCCGTGACGCCGTGCTGCTCAACGCCGCGGCGGCCCTGGTCGCGACCGGGGTGGGGGACGGGTCACTGATCGACCGGCTCGCGACCGGCCTGCGGGCCGCGGCGGACGCCGTCGACTCCGGGGCGGCCGCAGCCACGCTGACCAAGTGGGTGGCCGCGGCCTCGGCCTGAGCCGCCGTCGGGGCGGTCGCCGCGCGAGGAGCAGTGGCTGCTCAGCCCCCGTTGTCGAAGCCGAGCGCGAACGCCGCGTCCAGGTCGTGCTGGGAGTAGGCACGGAAGGCCAGGTACGTGCGGGTGGAGCGGACGCCCTGGACCTTGCTCAGCCGGTCGGCGATCACATCGGCCAGCTGCTCGTGCTCGTGCACGCGGACCATGGCGACCAGGTCGACGTCGCCGGTGACCGAGTACACCTCGCTGATGCCTGGCAGCTCGGCGATCTCGCCGGCCACCTCGGGGATGCGTCCGACATCCGTCTCGACCAGCACGATCGCGGTGATCACAGCGTCCTCCGGGGCAGGGTGGGACGGGAGTGGCGAGCCTGGGGATCTGCCCCGGGAGCCTATCGGTAGCACCTAGACTCCCCGGCATGGCGGACCTGCCCGGCGGGCCACGTCAACCGCGGCGGGTCCTGGTCGTGGTACCCGCGTGGAACGAAGCCGACGTGATCGCCGGCGTGCTGGCCGAGCTGCTCGAGGTCGTCCCGGCTGCATCGGTGCTCGTCGTGGACGACGGGTCCAGCGACGGGACCGGCTCAGCCGCCGCCGAAGCCGGCCTGGAGGTGGCCACGCTGCCGTTCCGGACGGGGGTGGGCGGCGCGATGCGAGCGGGATTCCTGCACGCGCTGCGCGAGGGCTATGACGGCGTCGTGCAGCTGGACGCCGACGGCCAGCACGACCCGAAGGGCATCGCGGTGCTGGTCGAGGGCCTTGGTGAGGCCGACGTCGTGATCGGCAGCCGATTCGCCGCGACCGGCGGCTACCGGCCGCGCGGCCCCCGCCGCTGGGCCATGCGCGTGCTTGCCGTGGCGCTGAGCGCCCTCTGCCGGACCCGGCTGACCGACGTCACCTCCGGGTTCCGCGCCGCGGGGCCGCGGGCCGTGGCCACGTTCGCCCGGCACTACCCGCCGGAGTACCTGGGCGACACCGTGGAGTCCCTGGTGATCGCCCGGAGGGCCCGGCTGATCGTGCGTGAGGTTCCCGCGACGATCCGACCGCGGGCCGGCGGAAGCCCGAGCCAGTCGTTCGTCCAGGCGACCGCGTACCTGCTGCGGGCGCTGCTGGTGCTGCTGCTGGCCGTGATCAGGTCGCATCCCGGGGTCGGGTCGGCGGCGGACGGCACGGCATGAGCAGCCCGAGGCCCGCGGCGCTGGTGATCGGCGCGATCGTCCTGGTGATCGCCGTCGAGCTGCTCCGGCGGCGCCAGCTGCGGGAGAAGTACGCCGCGGTCTGGCTCGTCATCGGCGTGGGTGCGGTCGTGATCGGGGTGTTCCCGGCGGTGCTGACCACCGTCAGCCGGCTGCTCGGCTTCGCCGTGCCGGCGAACCTGCTGTTCTTCGTCGGCGGCATGGTGCTGCTGGTGATGAGCATGCAGCTCTCGCTCGAGGTCGGGCGGGCGGAGGAGCGAGCCCGGCGGCTCGCCGAGGAGATCGCGCTGCTCCGGCTGGACGTGCAGCGCCTGCAGCAGCACGCCGAGCGACCGGGTGCGGACCAGGGCAGCGGACCGCTACCGCACGGCGAGGAGCCCGGAGCCGGCCGGCCCGCCCGTTGAGGCCGGTTGCTCCGGCTGTCGGCGGCGCGCGAGCAACGCGCCCGCCAGCAGCGCGCACCCGAGCGCCATCAGCGCGATCAGCAGCCACCCCGGCAGCAGCGGCCAGTGGCCCTCACGGGTCAGCGGGCTGTGCCGCGCGTACCACGCCAGGGCGGCGACGAGCGCGATCATCTGCGCGAGGGTGACGCCGATCACGGCCACCGCGTCGTTCACCCGGAGCCGGGTGGGCGACGCCGCCCCCGAGGCCGCCGCCAGCAGCGGGATGCCCACCGCCAGCGGAAGGATGTAGCGGCCCTGCCAGAATGCGGACAGCTGCTCGTACATCGCTCCCTGGAAGGCCACCGGGAAGAGCACGACGACGACGATCAGGCATCCCAGCGCGCGCCGCGCACCGGGATCGCGCCGCCACTCCACGTTGAGCAGCAACAGCACGAACGGCACCAGCCAGGCGGCGACCAGCAGGGACGGCGGGGCGATGTTGCGGCCGGGGATCGCGGAGACCAGCTGGACGATCATCGAGGGGAGGTCCGCGAGGGAGTGCCGCACGCCCCCGGCCAGGCTCATCCCGGGCTCCAGCGGCGGGGTCACGATGACGTGGCTGTGCTGCGTCGCCAGCCAGGCGAGCGAGGCGGCCCCGGCGATCGAGACGGCGACGGCCGTGGCGACCGCCTGCCGTCGGTGCAGGCGCAGGCCCGAGACGATCTCCCGTGGCCGCCACAGCAGCGCCACCGCGGTCGCCAGCGCAAGCCAGACCGGCCCCAGGAACCGCAGGGTCACCAGCAGGCATCCGGACACCGCCAGCGCAGACCACAGGCCGCGGGGGAGGGGGCGGCGTGCCTGCGCCAGTGTGATCAGCCCCACCCACCAGAGCAGCCCGCTGACCATCTCCAGCCCGTTCGGCGCCACGATCGCCAGGGAGAACAGCAGGATCGGGCTCGCGGACAGCAGCAGGCCGCGGATGCCGGAACGCGACTTCGGCCAGGAGAGGGTCAGCCAGGCCGCCCACGCGAGCATCGCAACCGAGATCAGCACGGAGAACGCGCGGGTGGCCACGACGGCGGACAGCCCGGATCCGATCCGCTCCGCCCAGCCGACCACGCCGTAGTAGGCGGGGTTGTAGAACGCCGCCCACGAGATCACCACGACGAGCCCGCGACCGGCGTCCCTGACCGGCCCGCAGCGCTTGGGGCTGGTGTAAGGGAGGCTGAGGCACTCCTCGTAGCCGGCCTCGACGAGGCGCCGGTCGGCGATCACCGTGCTCGGGGGGTCGCCCGGCCGCGGCACCGCCGGGGCCACGACCTGCCCGTGGGTCACGCCCGAGGCGCGGTAGAGGTGGTCGAACTCGTCGTAGTCCTCGTACGCGGGGATCACCATCACCCAGACCGCGATCTGCAGGGCGAACCCTGCGACCAGCAGTGCGGCGCGCCATCCCTTCACCCGGGGGTTCGCTCCCGCCACTGACTGCCCATCTCGCGATTACGCCTTGGTGATCGAATGCTTCGCCCGGTCACGATAGCTCCAGGCGCTCGGGTACGCGCCCGGGTTGGGCGAATCCGGCGGTGTCAGGAGGCGGGCACCGGCGCCGGCCCCGGACACCGGGCAGCTCCACTCGCCGTCCAGCTCGACCAGCCGGACGCCGGGCTGCTCGAGCCAGCCCAGCACGAGCTCGGTCTCCTCGGGGTGGGCGGCAGGCAGCGGTCCCGGGGGGACGACCTCGGCGACGTCGTGCAGCGCGGAGATGTACGGGCGCGGATCGGCACCGCGCGGCGAGGCCGTCGTGGCCACCAGCCGGCCCCGCCGGACCAGCACGAGCTCCCAGCCGCCGCGCTCGGGGCGGCGGGCGGCGAGCAGCTCGGGGATGGCGGCCAGGGGAGCGAGGCGCTGAGTCCGCGCGGCCGCGTGGAGGAAGGCCAGCAGCCGATCCCGCTGGGTCGCGGCGTCCTCGAACAGCCTCCGGGTGGCCAGGTCCGCGGCGCGGGCCAGCGCGGCGGCCACCACGTCCCGGGGGTCTTCGTGGATCGCCCGGCGGGTCGCGGCGACCGCGACGGCGTAGCCGGGCACGTCCTGCC
>JBKPQU010000082.1:0-8588 GCA_046734255.1 Actinomycetota bacterium | reverse complement strand
AGCTGGAGGAGCTCACCGAGATCTACCTGAGCAAGGGGCTCTCCCCGAAGCTGGCCCTCCAGGTGGCCGAGGAGCTGACCGCGCACGACGCGCTGAGCGCCCACGCGGACGCCGAGCTCGGGATCGACCCGGAGGCACTGGCCAACCCCTGGCACGCCGCCTGGGCGTCGCTGCTGGCCTTCTCGGTGGGAGCCCTGCTGCCGCTGGCGGCGATCCTGCTGCCGCCGGGCTCCTGGCGGGTGCCGATCTGCTTCGTCTCGGTCGTTCTCGCGCTGGCGCTCACCGGCTCGATCAGCTCCCGGCTCGGCGGGGCTTCGCCCCGGCCCGCAGTGATCCGGAACGTGGGCGTGGGCGTGCTGGCGATGGCGGTCACCTACGGCATCGGAACCCTGGTCGGGGTGGCCGGCCTGTAGGAGACCTGCGCGTGGTCCGCCGGGGTCAGACGACGTGGACCACTTCGGCGAAGTGGCAGGCGACGCGGTGCCCGGTGCCCATCTCACGCAACTCCGGTACCTCGGTCGCGCAGATGTCCTGCGCCTTCCAGCAGCGGGTGCGGAACCGGCAGCCGGACGGCGGGTTGACCGGGCTGGGCACGTCGCCCACCAGCACGATGCGCTCCCGGCGCCGCTCAAGCTCCGGGTCGGCCACCGGGGCCGCCGACAGCAGCGCCTGGGTGTAGGGGTGCATCGGCCGCTCGTAGACGTCGTCCCGCCGGCCGATCTCGGCGATCCGGCCGAGGTACATCACCGCGACCCGGTCGGAGATGTGCCGGACGACCGACAGGTCGTGGGCGATGAACAGGTACCCCAGCCCGAGACGGTCCTGCAGATCCTCCAGGAGGTTGACGACGCCGGCCTGGACCGACACGTCCAGCGCCGAGACCGGCTCGTCGAGCACGAGCACCTTCGGCTCCAGGGCCAGGGCGCGGGCGATCCCGACCCTCTGGCGCTGGCCGCCGGAGAACTCGTGCGGGTACCTGTTGCCGTGTTCCGGGTTGAGCCCGACGAGGCGCAGCAGCTCCGCCACGCGGTCCATCCCGCCGCGCGCCTGCCACTGCCCGTGGATCTTCAACGGCTCCGCGACGATGTCGTTGACCGGCATCTTCGGGTTCAGTGACGCGTACGGGTCCTGGAAGACGATCTGCAGGTCGCGGCGCACCTCGCGCATGGACCGGGCGTCCAGCCCGATCAGCTCGCGCCCGTCGAAGACCACCGACCCTGAGGTGGGTGTGTGCAGCTGCAGGATCGCCCGCCCGGTGGTCGACTTGCCGCAGCCGGACTCGCCGACCACGCCGAGGGTCTCCCCGGTGTCCAGGTAGAGGCTCACGCCGCTGACCGCCTGGACGTAGCCGACCGTCCTGCGCAGCAGGCCGCCACCCTTGATCGGGAAGTTCATCACGAGGTCCCGGACGTCGAGCAGGTGCGGCGAGCCGTTCCGCCGCGCCCCGTCGCTGCTCGC
The DNA here is from genome assembly GCA_046734255.1 of Actinomycetota bacterium. Classification (GTDB taxonomy): domain Bacteria; phylum Actinomycetota; class Actinomycetes; order Actinomycetales; family Kineosporiaceae; genus JBKPQU01. The sequence continues at coordinate 7,130 of JBKPQU010000082.1, read as the reverse complement.
GCGGGCCTCCGGTTCTGCCGCGTGGCTCATCGGACACCCGTCCCGGCTTGGAAGATCGTGGTGGGATCCACGGTGTCGGCCAGGACGCCCCAGCGGTGGCAGGCGGCGGTGTGCGCGTGCTGGTCGGTGGCGCCGAGGTCGGGCTCCACCCTGTTGCAGATGTCCTCGACCAGCGGGCAGCGGGGGGAGAACGGGCAGCCGGGCGGCAGGTTGATCAGGGACGGCGGCGCGCCGGGGATCGGCCGCAGCCGCCCGCCCTGGCTGTCCAGGTTGGGGATCGAGCCGAGCAGCCCGGCCGTGTAGGGCATCCGCGGGGTGGTGAAGACCTGGTCCATGCCGCCCAGCTCCACCGCCCGCCCGGCGTACATGACCAGCACCCGGTGCGCCATCCCGGCCACCACGCCCAGGTCGTGCGTGATCAGCACGATCGCCGCGTCGACCGCGTCCTTGACCTCGACGAGCTTCTCCAGGATCTGCGCCTGCACGGTGACGTCCAGGGCGGTGGTCGGCTCGTCCGCGATGATGATGTCCGGGTTGTTGATCACCGCCATGGCGATCATGACGCGCTGGCGCATGCCGCCCGAGAACTCGAACGGGTAGGCGCCCAGGCGTTCCCGCGGCTGGGGGATGCCGACCAGGTCGAGCATGTCGGCGGCCCGGTCGAGCGCGATCTTTTTCGACACGGCCTCGTGCGAGCGGTACGCCTCGGCCAGCTGGTCGCCGATCGAGTACACCGGGTTCAGCGCGGTCATCGGGTCCTGGAAGATCATCGCGATCTGGCGGCCGCGCAGCGACCGCTGCTCCTTGGCCGACATCTCCAGCACGTCCTTGCCGTTCAGGCGGATCCGCCCGCCGATCTGCGCCGAGCGGGGCAGCAGGCCCATCACGGCCAGCGAGGAGACCGACTTGCCGGACCCGGACTCCCCGACGATGCCGAGCACCTCCCGCTCGGACAGGGTGTAGGAGACGTCACGGACGGCGTTGACCATGCCGTCCTCGGTGGGGAACTGCACCGTCAGGTTGTCGACCTCGAGCAGCGGGGAGCCGGCCTGACGATCGCGCCGCCGGGTGGGCGGCGCGGAGTCCTGCGGGGCCTCGTCGGCGGCCATCAGGCACGCACCCGGGTCTGTTTGGGGTCGAAGGCGTCGCGCAGGCCGTCGCCGATGAAGTTCACCGACAGCGCGATCGCGACGATGAACAGGCCGGGCCACCAGAACAGCCACGGTCGGGTCTGGAACGACTCCTGGTAGTCGCTGATCATCTTGCCGAGCGAGGTGTCCGGCGACTGGACGCCAAGGCCGAGGAAGCTGAGCGCGGTCTCCAGCAGGATCGCGGCGGCGATGGTCAGCGTGGCGCTGACGATGATCGTCCCCATCGTGTTCGGCAGGAGGTGCTTGAACATGATCCGGCTGTTGCTGGCGCCCATCGCCCGCGCGGCCTCGACGAACTCCTTCTCCCGCAGCGAGAGGAACTCCCCGCGGACCAGCCGGGCCAGACCGGTCCAGATCAGCAGGCCGAGCAGGATCGCGAGCACGACCGCACCGCCGCCGGCGTTGCGGCCCACCACGGCGGCGGTCACCAGCAGCGGGATCGTCAGGAAGAGGTCGGTCATCCGCATCAGGAAGCTCTCCGTCGCGCCACGGAAGAACCCCGACAGCGCCCCGACCAGCACGCCCATCACCGTCGCTGTCAGGCCGCACAGCAGCGCGATCGTGAGCGAGCGCTGGGCGCCGCGCATCGTCACCGCGAAGTAGTCCCGCCCGACGTCGTCCTGGCCGAAGGGGTGATTGCCGATCTGCACGCCGTCGCCGTCGATGAATGCGGGGAAGACGTCCAGGGTCATCCGTCCGCCGTCGACGACCGTGCCCGAGTCCGCGTAGCTCTGGTCCCACCAGCCGGGGATGCCGGCGAAGCCGATCGCGGTGAAGGCCAGGAAGACCACGAACAGGAAGACGATCAGGCCGCCCAGCGCCCCTCGGTGGCGGAAGAACCGCCGGGTCACCAGCTGCCGCTGGGTCTTCGCCTTGATCGTGAACTCGCGCTCGACCAGCGCGGCCGGCTGCTCGGTGGCCGGCAGCGGCTGCGGGGTATCCAGATCGGCCATGGGCTCTCCTCGAGACCGTCCCGGGCGTGGGGTCAGGACAGGCGGATCCGTGGGTCGAGGTAGGCGTAGGCGATGTCGGCGAACATGTTGAACAGGATCACCGAGATCGCCGTGATGATGAAGAAGCCCATCACCGGGTTCGGGTCGGTGGTCAGCAGGCCCTGGACGAACATCTGACCCATCCCCTTCCAACCGAAGACCGTCTCCGTGATGATCGCTCCACCGATCAGCGCGCCGAAGTCGACCGCCGCCAGCGTGGTCACCGGGATCAGCGCGTTGCGGAAGGCGTGCCGCATCACCACGGTGCGCTCGGTCAGCCCCTTGGCCCGGGCCGTCCGTACGTAGTCCTGGCCCATCACCTCCAGCATCGAGGCGCGGGAGTACCGGCTGTAGGCGGCGAACGAGATCAGCATGATCGACAACGTGGGCAGCGTGAGATGGGTGGCGGTGTCGATGAACCGCTGCCAGAACGACCCGGCAAAGTTGGGCGTGCCGGAGCCGATCGTCGCGAGGATCCGCCCGTTGACCATCCGCGAGTACGACGGGATCGTGCGCAGCACGACATCGAAGACGATCACCGCGCCGCAGCCCAGCCCGGTCAGGACGGCCGCCCGCACGGCCTGCGGTTTGTCCAGGCCCCCGAGCAGCCACCCGACGCCGACCGCGACGGCGGAGGCGAGCAGCGCCAGCAGCAGCAGGTTGAGCCAGGAGGCCCACTTGGGGTTCTGGAGGAACGGCGTGAGGAAGAACTGCAGCACGCTGGACAGGCCGGCCATCACCAGGCAGCTGTAAAGCACGTTACGGTGCGCGAGCCCCGCCACCAGGGCGGTCACCGCGAGCGCGACCCCGAAGCAGAGCACGGCTACCAGCGCGGGGCCGAGCGCCGGGCGCTTGAACCAGTCAGTCGCCGACAGGTAGAGCAGCACGGCGAACGTGGCAACCGCGGCGATGCCCCGGACCATCCACTTGCGCCGCCGGTCACCGCCGAGCACCGCCCCCCAGGTGACCCCGCTGATCAGGGAGATGACGACCGCCGCCCCCAGCCCGATCCGGGGGTCGGCGTACCAGTTGTTCACCCCGATCGCCAGGTACTGCTTGAGCAGGACCGCGACCCAGAACAGAGGGAGGGAGAAGAACAGGAACGCGCTGAAGGTGATCGTGTAGTCGAAGCCGCTGTACTGCCGCAGCGCGGAGATGATCCCGATCGAGATCCCGAGCAGGATCGCAATAATTGATGCGGCCAGGACCAGCCTGAGCGTGGAGATCATCGCCGTGCGCAGGAGGGAGGAAACCGCCTGATCACGGATGTTCGTGCCGAGGTCGCACGCTTTGCCGGGGATCACGCAGCCGCTGACCCCGCCGAGCCAGGTCAGGTACCGCCTGGGCACCGGCTGGTCGAGGTGCAGGGCCTCGATCCGGTGGGCGATCTTCTCGGCCCTGGCCGGGCTCTGGTCGGTGCGGAGGTCGGACAGAGGGTCGCCGGAGGCGGCAACCAGCAGGTACATGATGAAGGTCGAGATCAGCAGGATGAAGAAGGAGACCAGCAGCCGCCGGAGCACGAAGACTGCCATGGGCACCCACCTCCAGCGGCCGTTGCCGCAAGATTACGGCACGGTGCCGGGAAAAGATCCCGACACCGTGCCGTCGTGCTCACCAGGAGCAGCGCCCGGGGGCTACTGCTTCAGGTTCCAGGCGTACGCGTTCCAGGTGATGTCGGCCTGGGTGGCGTTGATCTGGACGTTCTCCGTCTTGTTGTCGGTCGCTGCCAGACCCGGGAAGGCGAAGATCGGGATCGTCGCCAGGTCCTGCCACATGATCGTGTCGATCTGCTTCTCGATCGTGACCTGCTTGTCCAGGTCGAGCTCACCGGCCAGCTGCTTGAGCAGCGCGTCGACCTTCGGGTCGGAGTAACCCTGCGGGTTCTGCCCGCCGCCGGTCCGGTAGAGGTCGATGTTGCCGGAGACCAGGGGCGAGCCGATCCAGGCGAACAGCGCCACGTCGAAGTTGGCCGCCGGCCACTCCTTGTCGAAGAACGTAGGGGTGCCGGAGTCGATCACCTGGAAGCCGACGGGCTTGCAGGACGCTTGGAGCAGCGCGACGGTGTCGGCCCGCCGCTTGTTCAGCGCCGCCGGGTCCTTCCGCCAGCCGATCCGCACCTTGACGGGGGTCTGCACGCCCGACTTCGCGAGGTCGGCCTTGGCCCCCGCGATGTCCACCTTGTCGTAGGCGTTCCCGCCGACGCTGTTCGCGAAGTCGGGGTACGCGGGCTGGAACGGGTAGACGAACCGGGACTGGAGGATCTGCGCCTTCGGGTTCTGCGGCTTGATCAGGTTGTCGACGATCTGCTGCCGCGGGATGCACTTGGCGAAGGCCGAGCGCAGGTCCGCGTTCTTGAACTCGCCCTTGTAGTTGAAGTCCAGGTGCTCGAACGAGTACTGGTCGCCGAACTGGACCTTGACCGCACTGCCCAGCGCCTTCAGCTGGTTGACGATGTCGACCTGCGGCTGAGGCTCCATGATGTTGACCTCGCCGTTCTGCAGCGCCTGCGCCTGGGCGGAGTCGCCGATGTAGCGGATGACGATCGTCTGCGCCTTCGGCGGGTCACCCCACCACGCCGGGTTGGCCTTGAGCGTCAGCGACTGCCCGGCCGTCCAGCTGTCGATGGTGTACGGGCCGGCGGACGGCATGATGTCCTTCTTCAGCTGACCCGGGTTCAGGTTCCAGCTCTTGTTGTAGAACGCGATCGCCTTGGCGAGGTCGGGCGACGTCGGGGTGTTCGCGTAGTCCACGAACGTCTTGGTCATCCCGGTCTGCTGCTCGATGACGTGCGCGGGCAGGAAGAACGTGCTGCCACCGAACTGCCCTGCCCAGTCCGCGAAGGGCGTCTTGTAGGTGACGGTGAAGGTCTTCTCGCCGGCCTTGCAGGCGGGCGCGGCCATGTCGTTGAATCCGGCGTTCGAGGCGTATTCGAAGCCCTTGTCACCGGTGACGCCGCTGTTGGCCATCCACATGAGCACCGCGTCGTCACAGTCCACCGGCTTGCCGTCGGACCACTTCGCCTTGTCGCTGAACGTGTACTTCACGGTCAGCGGGTTGTCCGCGGTCTTCTCGTAGGTGCCGAACGTCTTGTCCGGGGTGAGCGTCCCGTCCGGGCTGAAGGTGAAGAACGACCGGATCACCTGGCCGAGGACGATCGAGTTGGCCAGGGCGGCCCCGTCGGTGGTGTTCGGGTTGTACGACGCGAATTCCTGGGCGTACCCCAGCGTCACGGTGATCGGAGCGCTGGACGCGCTGCTGCCGCCGCCTCCCCCGCTGCTGCTGGTGGCGCAGGCGGACAGCGCCAGCGCGGAAACCGCGAGCAACCCGAGCGCCCTGATGCCAGTGCGCGTAGTAATCAAGCTGGGATCCTCCCTCGGACGTGCACGGGCGGCCCGGGCACCAGCCCGCGAAACCGACGCCGCGTCGCCGAGCATGGCGAACGGGCACCGCCCCTTGCGACGGTCGTGGACAATAAATCTTGCGGGCACCTTCCGGTGCAAGCCGGGCGGGGCGGTGTTACCGAGATGCAACGAAGGGTTGACGTCCCTGCGCCCTGGGCAATCATCGTCACCCGAGCCCGACCTGGCATGTCACAGCCGACTGCACTCGCCATCCCATCACGCTGGGCACCTCTCGCCCACCCAGGGGACCATCGGCTCGCCGGGCCCGCTACTTGAGCCCCCGGCGCGGACTTCCGGGGGTCGAATGCGATGTTTGCGGCCCTCAGACGTTGAATCAGACGTTGAACCGGAACTCGACCACGTCGCCCTCGGCCATCACGTAGTCCTTGCCCTCGATCCGCAGCCTCCCGCGGGCCTTGGCCTCGGCCATCGACCCGGCGGCCACGAGGTCGTCGTAGCGGACGACCTCGGCCTTGATGAACCCCCGCTGGAAGTCGGTGTGGATCACCCCGGCGGCCTGCGGCGCCGTCCAGCCGCGGTGGATCGTCCAGGCCCGGGCCTCCTTCGGCCCCGCGGTCAGGAAGGTCTGCAGGCCGAGCGTGGCGAACCCCACCCGGGCCAGCAGGCTCAGGCCGGGTTCGGGTTGACCGATCCCGGCGAGCAGCTCGGCGGCGTCCTCGGGGTCCAGCTCGACCAGCTCGGCCTCGAGCTTGGCGTCCAGGACGATCGCCTCCGCCGGGGCCACCAGGGCCTGCAACCGAGCCCTGAGGGCGGCGTCGGCCAGGCCCGCCTCGTCGGTGTTGAACACGTAGAGGAACGGCTTGACGGTGAGCAGCGAGAGCTCGCGGACGGCGGCGGTGTCCACACCCGCGGCGGCCGCACCGGCGTACAGCGTGTCGCCCTTCTCCAGCACCGCCTGGGCGCCGAGCGCGGCCTCGAGCACCGCGCGCTCGGTCTTCTTGCCCTTGACCTCCTTGTCGAGGCGCGGAACGGCCCGCTCGAGCGTCTGCAGGTCGGCGAGGATCAGCTCGGTGTTGACGATCTCGATGTCCTCGGCCGGGTCGACCCGCCCGCTGACGTGGACGACGTCCGGGTCAGCGAACGCGCGGATCACCTGGCAGATCGCGTCAGCCTCGCGGATGTGGGCGAGGAACTTGTTCCCCAGCCCCTCGCCCTCGCTCGCACCGCGGACGATCCCGGCGATGTCGACGAAGGACACGGTGGCCGGCACCACCCGCTGGCTGTCGACCATGGCAGCGAGCACGCCCAGCCGGGGATCGGGCAGCGGCACCACGCCGACGTTCGGCTCGATCGTGGCGAACGGGTAGTTCGCCGCGAGCACCTGAGCCCGGGTCAGGGCATTGAACAGGGTGGACTTGCCGACGTTGGGCAGGCCGACGATGCCGATGGTGAGGGCCACGAGGGGTCGAGTCTACCGGCGAGCTTCCATCGGGATGTCGCCGCCGGCTGGCACGGTGGAGGCATGGACACCGCGACCGCGCTGGGGCTGGTCACCGGTCTGGCGCTGGGCGCCGGCGGTGGCTGGGGCGTCGCCGCGGCGCTGGCCCGGGGGCGCCAGGCGGTGC
>JBKPQU010000081.1:0-3508 GCA_046734255.1 Actinomycetota bacterium | reverse complement strand
TCCCGGGACAGCACCGGCCGCCTTCCGGCGGGCCACCGGCGTCACCGGCAGCAGCGTGCGCCGGTCCCGCGGCCGGTGCGCCTGCGGCGGCCGCCCGGCCAGCACCGAGCGCAGGTGGTCCGCCAGCGCAGGGTAGGAGTCGAAGCCGAGGACGGCGTCGGCCTCCGGCAGCGTGTCCGCGAGCTGCTCGCCGTACCGCTCGGCCAGGCACCCCACCGCCACCACCGCGCGGGTGCGGACAGACGGGTCCTGCGCCAGGTCGGCGGACTCGAGCAGGGTGTCGATCGAGTCCTTCTTCGCCTGCTCGATGAAGCCGCACGTGTTCACCACCGCGACGTCGGCGTCGGCGGCATCGGTCACCACGCGCCAGCCGGCGGCCTCCAGGCGGCCCGCCAGCTCCTCGGAGTCCACCTCGTTGCGTGCACAGCCGAGCGTGACCAGGGCGACACTGGGCGAGGAGGCCACCTCGTCAGGGTATCGGCGTGACGTCCTCGAGCAGCGCACGCATGGGCCGGGTCGGCGGAAGCCACGCGCCGCCCTCGGGCAGGTTGTCCAGCCGGACCCGCGGCAACGGCGAGGTGAACGCCCCCGGCACGTCCTCGAGGTCGACGAACGTGAGCAGGTCGGACTCCTGCGCGTAGCCGGCGACCTCGGCGAAGGACAGCACGACGACCTCGACGCCGGTGCGCGCGACGCGCTCCAGCGGCTCGAGGAAGTTCCGCCCGTCCCCGCTGGCGACCACGACCTTGCGCAGGAGGTGGCTGGCCAGCCGGGCCTCGATGTGGGCGAGCATGTCGGCGTCGACGTCGTCCTCGGGCCCGAGCTTGGGCCGGGCGAAGACCGCGTAACCGAACGAGCGGATCGCCTCCACCCAGCCGCGCATCGACACCGCGCCGCCGGGCGGGACGTTCGCGAACACGCAGCCCTCGACCTCGCGGTCCCCGGCGCCGGCGAGCAGCCAGCGCGCGACGGCGTCGAACCGCGGGCGGGACGCAGGCGTGGGCCGCCCGCCGATCACGCTGGCCAGGGTCATGTCCACGTTGGGGGCGTCCCAGACGAGCAGGTCCAGCTCCTGCCTGCCGGCGACCGGGATCAGGGGCGGGGCATCGGTCGGCAGTTGGCCATCAGTCGTGGTCATCCGGCTCCCATCCCCCGCCGGCAGCTCCGCCGTCGACGAGGACGTCGCCACGGATCATCGCGAGCGTCGCAGGCAGGTCGTCGGGCTTGACGAGCACGTCGCGTGCCTTGCTCCCCTCGCTCGGCCCGACCACGCCCCGCGACTCCAGCAGGTCCATCAGGCGCCCGGCTTTCGCGAACCCCACCCGCAGCTTGCGCTGGAGCATCGAGGTGGAGCCGAACTGCGTCGTGATGATCAGCTCGGCGGCCTGCAGCACCAGGTCGAGGTCGTCACCGATGTCCTCGTCGATCGCCTTGCGGGCGGCCGCCACAGCGACGTCCTCGCGATAGCTGGGCGCCAGCTGGCCCTTGACGTGCGCGACGACCTTGGCCACCTCGGACTCGGTGACCCACGCGCCCTGCACGCGGATCGGCTTGCTGCTGCCCATCGGCAGGAACAGCGCGTCGCCCTGCCCGATCAGCTTCTCGGCGCCGGGCTGGTCGAGCACGACCCGGGAGTCGGTGATCGAGGAGGTGGCGAAGGCCATCCGGCTGGGGACGTTCGCCTTGATCAGTCCGGTGACGACGTCGACGCTCGGCCGCTGGGTCGCCACCACCAGGTGGATTCCGGCCGCCCGGGCCAGCTGGGTGATGCGGACGATCGCGTCCTCGACGTCCCGGGGGGCGATCATCATGAGGTCGGCGAGCTCGTCCACGATCACCAGGAGGTACGGGTAGGGCTGCAGCGCCCGCTCGCTGCCCGGCGGCGGCTTGAGCGTCCCCTTGCGGACCGCGAGGTTGTAGTCGTCGATGTGCTTGTAGCCGAAGGTGGCGAGGTCCTCGTAGCGGGTGTCCATCTCCCTGACCACCCACTGGAGCGCGTCGGCGGCGCGCTTCGGGCTGGTGATGATCGGCGTGATCAGGTGCGGGATGCCCTCGTAGCCGGTCAGCTCCACCCGCTTGGGGTCGACCAGGACCATCCGCACCTCGTCCGGGGTGGAGCGCATGAGGATCGAGGTGATCATCGAGTTGACGAAGCTCGACTTGCCGGCGCCGGTGGCCCCGGCGACCAGCAGGTGCGGCATCTTCGCCAGGTTCGCGACGACGTACCCGCCCTCGACGTCCTTGCCGACGCCGATCACCATCGGGTGGTCGCTGCGCCGCGCGGACTGGCTGCGCAGCACGTCACCGAGCGAGACCGTCTCCCGGTCGGCGTTGGGGATCTCGATGCCGATCGCGGACTTGCCGGGGATCGGCGAGAGGATGCGCACGTCGGCGCTGGCCACCGCGTAGGCGATGTTCTTGCTCAGCGCGGTGACCCGCTCGACCTTGACCGCCGGCCCGAGCTCGACCTCGTAGCGCGTGACCGTCGGGCCCCGGGTGAAGCCGGTCACCTGCGCGTCGATCTCGAACTGCTCCAGCACGGTGGTCAGCGCCTCGACCACTCGGTCGTTGGCGGCGCTGCGCGCCTTGTGCGGCCCGCCGACCGCCAGCAGGGTCGACGGCGGCAGCGCGTAGGTGACGTCCCCTGCCAGCGCCAGCTGCTCCACCCGCGGCGGCAGCTGGCTGGTCGGCGGGGCCTCGAGGATCGGCCGGGTGACCAGGGCGGGATTGTCGGCGGGGTCGGCGACCGGCGGCGGGCCGTCCGGCTGCGCGGGACGGCGCTGGCCGGGTCGCGGTGCCGCGGCACGCCCGCGGCCCAGCAGTGCCTGCTCGAACGCCTCGTCCCCGGTGCGCGGCTCGTCCGGCTGCCGCTTGCGGCTCCGGTTGTGGCGTGGCCCGCTCTCGCCGGCGGGCGTGGGGGCGGCCGCGCCGGCCTCGTCCGCCGCGGCCCGTCCGGTCAGCCGGCCCCAGGTCGAGGCGAGCCGGCTCGGCAGCGCGTGCACGGGGGTGGCGGTGATCACCAGCAGGCCGAAGAACGCGAGGAGCAGCAGCAGCGGCACGGTGACCCACGCGGTGAACCCGCTCTCCAGCGGGGAGGAGATGAGGAAGCCGACCATCCCGCCGGCGCTGCGCATCGCCCGGGCGCCGTCCGGCGGGGTGGGGATGCCGGAGGCCAGGTGGACGAGCGCGGCGGCCGAGGCGGTCAGCGCCAGCAGCCCCAACGCGACCCGGTTGGCGGCGTCCACCCGGTCGGGGTGGCGCATCAGCAGCACTCCGACGCCCGCCAGCAGCAGGGGCAGCGCCAGCCCGACCCGCCCGAGCGCACCCGCGACCACGGCGTGGATGACGTCGCCGACCGTGCCGGACAGCCCCCACCACTCGCGGGCGGCGATCACCAGCGCGAGGCCGATCAGCGCCAGCCCCACGCCGTCCCGGCGGTGGGCCGGGTCCAGCTCGCGGGCGCCGTCGCCGATCCGGCGCGCCCCGCCGCCGACGACGTGCGCCGCGC
>JBKPQU010000080.1:0-2840 GCA_046734255.1 Actinomycetota bacterium | reverse complement strand
GTACTACGCGCGCGCTCTCGGCGCCCACGTGGAGCCCGGGGTCGACCTGCACGCGGTGCCACCGATCACTGGGATGCTCACCCTCGCCCGCGGCTGCTCGGTCGCGCCGGAGGTGGACCTGAGCGGGCACTGGCTCGACGGCGACCTGCTGCACCTGGGACGGATCCGGATCGGTGCGCGGGCCAGCGTGGGATCGCGGACGATGCTCGCGCCGGGCACCCGAATCGGCCAGGACGCCGAGGTCGACGCCGGCTCGTTCGTCTCGGGTGCCGTGCCGCCCGGGGAACTGTGGGCCGGCTCCCTGGCGGTTCTGTCCGGGATGGCGCGGGGCGACTGGCCACCCCGGCGCCCCCCGCCCGCTCGTCACTGGATACCGATCTACGGGCTGACCGCCGTCCTGATCGCGTTGCTCCCGGTGATCGGGGCAGCCGCCGGGCTGGTGGTGATCGGAACCCGGGCGCGGGATGCGGCGACGGCGGGTGAGGCGGCACGCGCGGCCCTGCAGCTGATCGTCCCGGCCACCCTGGTGGGATTCGGCGTCTTCGCGCTGCTCGCACTCGTGGGCATAAGGCTCCTGGGTGTCGGCATGCGTGAGGGGCATCACCCGGTGCGCAGCCGGATCGGCTGGCAGGCGTGGGCGACCGAACGTCTGATGGATGAGGCCCGCACTCTGCTCTTCCCGATCTACGCCAGCTTGTTCACCCCGGTGTGGCTCCGCGCCTTGGGCGCGAAGGTCGGCCGCGGTGTGGAGGCGTCGACCGTGCTGCTGCTGCCACGGATGACGACGATCGGCGACGGCGCCTTTCTCGCCGACGACACGCTGATCGGTTCCTACGAGCTGCGCCGGGGATGGCTGCGGATCGAACCGGCGAAGGTGGGCAAGCGCGCCTTCCTCGGCAACTCGGGGATGACGGCGCCCGGCAGGCGGCTTCCCAAGGACTCCCTGGTGGCTGTCCTGTCGGCGGCACCGGCTCGGGCGAAGGCGGGAACGTCCTGGATCGGCAGCCCGCCGGTCCAGATGCGCCGGGCGCCGCAGGACGCCGACGCCTCGCGGACCTTCGACCCGCCGCTGCGGCTGAAGGTGGCGCGTGGGGCGGTGGAGGTCTTCCGGCTGGTCCCCGCCGTCTGCACCGCCGGCCTTGGTGTCGCCGTGCTGCTCGGTCTGGCCGCCGTCGCCGACCAGGCGGGATACCCGGCCGCCGCCGCGCTGTCCGGGGTCGTCATCCTCGGGGCGGGCATCGTCGCGCTGTCGGTGGCCACGGCGTCCAAGTGGCTGCTCGTCGGCCGCATCCGCCCAGGGGAGCACCCGCTGTGGAGCTCCTTCGTGTGGCGCAACGAACTCGCCGACACCTTCGTCGAGATGTTCGCGGTGCCGTGGGGAGTACGAGCGGCCACCGGTACCGCGGTTCTCACGATCTGGCTGCGCTCCCTCGGCGCCCGGATCGGCCGAGGCGTCTGGTGCGAGACACACTGGCTGCCGGAGGCGGACCTGGTCCGTCTGGGAGACGGTGCCAGCGTCAACCGCGGGTGCGTGGTCCAGACGCACCTGTTCCACGACCGGATCATGAGCCTCGACTCGGTGACGCTGGCCGAGGGGGCGACCCTCGGGCCGCACGGAGTCATCCTGCCCGGAGCCACGATCGAGGCGTCGACGACGGTCGGCCCGTCGTCCCTGGTGATGCGCGGCGAGGACGTGCCCGCCCACAGCCGCTGGACTGGCAACCCGATCGCAGCCTGGCCCGGGGGGATCGGATGAGGGCCGTCGAGGCGGCAGGGCGGGGACCGGCCGACGACCGTGCGCCCGACCCGTACCTTCCGGATGCGGGCGATCGCGGATTCCGGGTCGCCCGGTACGTGCTCGACCTGGACTATCGGGTCGCCTCAAACCGGCTCGCCGGCCACGCCAAGGTGATCGCGGTGGCGGCCCGGGACCTGCCTCAGTTCACGCTCGACCTTTCGGGGCTGCGCGTGGTCAGGGTCAAGGTGGACGGCCATCGACCGCTGCGTTACCGGCAGCGTCCCCGGAAGCTGGTGGTGCAACTGCACCGCGCGATCCCGGATGGTCGGCCGTTCGAGATCGAGGTGCAGTACCAGGGGAATCCGCGGCCGCTCCGGGGGCGGTGGGGTGATGTCGGCTGGGAGGAGCTCAGCGACGGCGTCATCGTCGCGGGTCAGCCCGAGGGTGCGCCCACCTGGTTCCCGTGCAACGACCGGCCGGACGACAAGGCCAGCTACCGGATCTCGGTGACCGCGGAGTCGCCGTACACCGTGCTGGCCAACGGCACCCTCGTCGAGCGTCGGGTGCACAGCAGTCGCACAACGTGGGTGTACGAGCAGCAGCAGCCGATGGCCAGCTACCTGGCGACCGTGCAGATCGGGCGGTACACGCTCAGCGGGACCACCCGGCCAGTTCGGCAGGTGCTGGCCACCACGCCGCAGCTGCGCCGGGGGGCCCAGCACGACTTCGCCCGGCAATCGCAGATGATCGCGGCGTTCCAGGACATGTTCGGGCCGTACCCCTTCGACAGCTACACGGTCGTCATCACCGACGACGAACTCGAGATCCCGCTCGAGGCGCAGTCGCTGTCGATCTTCGGTGCGAATCACGTGGACGGGCAGCGCGGCAGCGAGCGGCTGATCGCGCACGAGCTGGCCCATCAGTGGTTCGGCAACAGCCTCACCCTCGGTCGCTGGCGTGACGTCTGGCTGCACGAAGGCTTCGCGTGCTACGCGGAGTGGCTGTGGTCGGAGCGGTCCGGTGGACTCGCGGCAGGCGCGCTCGCTCAGCGGGAATGGCAGCGTCTCAAGCGCCTTCCCCAAGACTTCGTGCTCGCCGACCC
>JBKPQU010000079.1:0-9792 GCA_046734255.1 Actinomycetota bacterium | reverse complement strand
GACCGGCCCCGGAGCCAGGCCGGCCTCGTGGCTGGTCGACGGTTCCGCGACCAGCGGCTGCGCGAGCAGCCAGAGGCTGACCATCGTGTAGCCGACCATGGCGACCAGCCACGGCCACTCGGCCCGGCGGGCCAGCGACGTCTCCTCCGAGCGGATCACCAGGTACCGGTGGGCGAGCACGACCGCGACGATGTGCGCGAGCACGATCACGACGATCTGGAAGTACCACACCACCGAGATCGGCATGACCGAGGTGTTCACCTCGTAGTCGTCGTTGAACGGGTAGGGCAGGAACGAATGCCCGGTGCCGAACGGATCCCCGAGCAACGGGATGATCAGTTGGCCGTTGATCAGGATGTACTGCATGTAGTGCGCGAGCAGGTAGCCGAAGGAGATCGGCAGCAGCGAGGGCAGCAGCCCGGTCAGGGCTCCGAGCGCCGACTCGCCGTGCCGGCCGGCGCGGGCCGCCGCGACCGCGAACATCCCGAACAGCGTCATCATCAGGGCGGTCAGGATGACCAGGGCCAGCGTGGCGAACACCGTGTTCGCATCGGTCCCCGGCTCGACGTCGCCCGGAAGCGCTCCGGTCAGGCGCCTCCACTGCGGGGTGGACAGCAGGCCGTCGAAGGTCACCGAGACCAGCAGCAGCAGCACGAACACCACCCGGCTGAGCACCGGCTCGAACGGGACCTCGAGCCCGCCGGCGAACCCGCGGCGGCCTGGGGCGCGGAACCGGAAGTAGCCGAGTTTCCCCCAGGTGGCGAACAGCACGGTGAACAGCTCGGCCCGGGTCACCCAGGCGTCGGCGCCGAAGACCAGCGCGCCGGCGGCGCACAGGACGGCGTACACGAGGAAACTCACGGCGCTCACGCGCGGGAGCGTGGCCTCGGCGTTGACCACCAGCTCCCCGAGCACGACGAGGAAGAAGAGGAAGACGGCGATCCAGTAGCCGAGCCGCTTCGGCCAGGGCAGAGGGTCCGGCGTGCCGAGGATCGCGCGCCGGATCCGGCTGGAGCCGGCGCCGCGTGCGATCGCGGCGAAGGGGTTGATCGGGCCGGTGAAGTCCCCGATGACGCCGACCGACAGCGGCAGCGCGACCCACAGGTAGACCCAGAACGCCGTCGGGACGATGTTCTCGGGGATCTCCTGGCTGCCGAAGAGTCCCGCCGCGATCAGGAGGGCGAGCACGAGCAGCGAGATCGTCGAGGCCACCGGCCCGGCGCGGGGAGGCACGATCTCCTCGGCCGGCGGCTCGCCGCTGGGAGCGACCACCTCACGCCGGTAGATCAGCAGGAAGGAGAGGCACACGACGACCGCACCGCCGAAGACGAACAGGCTCAGCGGGACCGGGGAGTCGTACCGCTCACCGAAGGCATGGGTCAGCGCCGGCCCGAGCATCAGCATGCGCATAGCGTCCTCCTGGCCGGATTGTGACATCGCCGTGGGCGCACTGTCTGCGACCCGACCGCCGGAGCCGCCGACGTCGATTTCGTACCACGGAGCGCCCTCGGATCTGATCGCGGGGTCGCCCGGCGTGGCGCTCCCATCTCCCCCGTTGGGCCGATATGTCCCTCGTCGTCATCGGTCGGATCACAACACGAACGCCTGGATCGCCGATTACTTCGCGTCCTCGTCTCGACACTGTTTGTAGGCTGTGGATTCGCCAGGACCGGCGGGGAGCGCACCCGGTCCGCCCGTCTCCTGGTGGCGCCCGCCGTCGCGGGGGGACGGCGGGCGCCAGTGCGCTCCGCGGCTGTCCGCCGCACGGCAGGCTGGGCCCGTGGACGTGGACGTGGCGATCGTCGGGGCCGGCGCAGCCGGTCTCAGCCTCGTCGTCCACCTCGACGCCCTTCTGCTGCGCGAACCTTCCGCCCGCCCGCCGTCGGTGGTGCTGCTCGACCCCGCGGCCGGGCCCGGCGCCGCCCGGACGTGGTGCTTCTGGGGCACCGGTGCCGGACCCGCGGCGCCTGCGGTGCACCGGTCGTGGCGGCACGTGGAGGTGATCGACCCGGCCGGTGGGCGCCGCGTGCTCGAACTCGACCCCCTGCGGTATTTCATGATCCGCTCGGTCGATTTCCACGCGCTCGGGGCGCAGGCCGCCGAACGCCTCGGCGGGACACGTGTCACCGCCGCGGTCGACGAGGTCCGGGACGGCGAGGAGCGGGCGGAGGTGCGCGCCCGCGGCACGACCGTCCGGGCGCGATGGGTCTTCGACTCCCGGCCGATCGCGCCGCCGCGCCCCGGCTCGACGACGCTGCTCCAGCACTTCCGCGGCTGGACGGTGCGCTTCCCGCACGACGTGCTCGCCCCGGACCTGCCGACGCTGATGGACTTCAGCACGCCGCAGCCGGCCCGCGGGGTGAGCTTCGGCTACTGCCTCCCGCTGGACGGTGCGCGCGGCCTGGTCGAGTACACGGAGTGCACCCCGGCGCGGCTGCCCGACCCGGCGTACGACGACGCCCTGCGCGGCTACCTGTCGGCGCGCTGGGGCCGGGCAGGTGCGGGCGCGCGGGTCGAGGCGGTCGAGGACGGAGCGATCCCGATGACCGACTCCGTGTTTCCCCGCCGGGTGGGCAGGCGGGTGTTCCGCATCGGGACGGCCGGCGGCGCCACCCGGGGCTCGAGCGGGTACACGTTCGCGGCGATGCAGCGGCAGGCGGCCGCGATGGCCGCGGCTCTGCTCGCCGGCCGCGAACCGGTGCCCCCGGCGCCCTACCCGCGCCGGCATCGGTGGATGGACGCCGTCCTGCTGCGTGTGCTCGACCGCGGGATGACCGACCCGGCGTGGCTGCTGGCCCGGCTGTTCGACCGCAACCCACCGATCCGCGTGCTGCGCTTCCTCGACGGGCAGACCGGCCCCGCCGAGGAGCTTGCGCTGATGGCCGGCACGCCGACCGCGACGATGCTGCGGGCCGCCGCCGCGGACGCCGCCGCGCGCCTGCGCCGCGCGAGCGCCCGGCGGGGCGATCAGTCGAGTTGGTCCACCAACCGGTCGGCCAGGCCGATGTAGGTCGCGGGGGTCAGCGCGAGCAGGCGCGCCTCCGCCTGCTCGGGCAGGTCCAGGCCATGGACGAACTCCCGCAGCACGTCGGCGTCCACCCGGCGGCCGCGGGTGAGATCGGCCAGCCGCTCGTACGGAGACTCCAGCCCCTCGACCCGCATCACCGACTGCACCGCCTCGCCCAGGACCTCCCAGTTGGCCTCGAGGTCGCGGGCCAGCGCGTCGCGGTCCACGGTCAGCCCGGCCAGCCCGCGGCCGACGTTGTGCACCGCCAGCAGCGAGTGCCCGAGCGCGGTCCCGATGTTGCGCTGCATCGAGGAGTCGGTCAGGTCACGCTGCAGCCGGGAGGTGACCAGGCTCGAGCCGAGCAGGTCGAGCAGCGCGCTGGAGACCTCGAGGTTGGCCTCGGCGTTCTCGAACCGGATCGGGTTCACCTTGTGCGGCATCGTGCTGGAGCCCACCTGGCCGGGGCGCTCGGCGGCCTGGGCGAAGTAGCCGAGCGAGATGTAGGTCCAGATGTCGGTGCAGAGGTTGTGCAGCACGCGGTTGAACCGTGCCACGTCGGCGTACAGCTCCGACTGCCAGTCGTGCGACTCGATCTGGGTCGTCAAGGGGTTCCAGCACAGGCCCAGCCGCTCGACGAACGAGCGGGAGATCGCGAGCCAGTCCGCGTGCGGGGCGGCCGCGACGTGCGCGGAGAACGTCCCGGTCGCGCCGTTGAACTTGCCCAGGTACTCCGCCGCCTCGATCCGGCGCAGCTGCCGGCGCAGGCGGCTCGCCAGCACCGCGAGCTCCTTGCCCAGCGTCGTCGGGGTGGCCGGCTGGCCGTGCGTGCGGGCCAGCATCGGCAGGCCGCGGTGCGCCCTGGCGAGGTCGGCGACCTGGTCGACCACGGCGGTGGCGGCGGGCAGCCAGACCTCGCGAACTCCGCCGCGGATCATCAGCGCGTAGCCGAGGTTGTTGACGTCCTCGCTGGTGCAGAACAGGTGGACCAGCTCGGCGACGTCGGCCATCGAGGTCGGCGCCAGCCGCTGCTTGAGGTAGTACTCGACCGCCTTGACGTCGTGCAGCGTCACCCGCTCGATCTCGGCCAGCACCGACGTGGCCGCGACGTCGAAGCCGTCCACGATCCCCTGCAGCGTCTCGACCTCGGCCCGGGTCAGCGGCCGCGCTGCGGGGACGACCGCCAGCTCGTTGAGGTGGATCAGCCACTCGACCTCGACCCGCAGCCGCTCCCGGTTCAGCGCGGCCTCGGACAGGTGCTCGGCCAGCGGCGCCACCACGGACCGGTACCGGCCGTCCAGCGGACTGAGCGCCGCCTCGGCGAACCCGCCGGGGGTCGCGCCGGGGGCCCGATCGCCGTCCCCGGGGTCGTCTCCGGTGCTGCCGGCGGCAGCCGGCGGGTGGCGGGCCTGCGTCACGGCCACCATGCTCGCACGGTGACCGCGACGCCATGCCCGCCGGTCGGACGCGGCGCGCGCCGCCCCTGCGAGGCGGGCGAATCCCGCCGGGCTCTGCGCGGGTGCTACTCGGGGTCGCCGCCGCTGGCCAGGGTGAACCAGGCGCCGTACGGGTCCTGGCAGGGAGCGAAGCGGCCGAACGGGGTGTCCTCCGGCGGCCGCCGAACCGTGCCACCGGCCTCGGCAACGCGCTTCACGGCGGCGTCGACGTCGTCGACGCTGAAGTAGGCCATCCAGTGCGACGAGGCCTCGGCCGGCGCGCCCGCGGGCAGCTGGCCGATCCCGCCGATCACCCCGCCGGGGCCGTCGCCGTCGATCGTGGTGTAGTCGCCGGAATCCTCCACAGGGGTGTACTCGTAGCCGAACACGGCGGCGTAGAACCGCCGTGCCGCGGAGGCGTCCCGGCTGATCAGCTCGTTCCAGCCAAGGGCGCCGGGCTGGTTGACCACGGCCGCCCCGAACGTCGTCCCCGCCTGCCACACGCCGAAGACCGCGCCCGTGGGGTCGGTCGCGATCGCCATCCGGCCGGCCTCCCCGACGTCGTCCGGGCCGAACAGCACCGAACCGCCGTTCGCGCGGATCTTCTCGCAGGTGGCGTCGACGTCGTCGCTGGCCAGGTAGGTCGTCCAGTTCGGCGGGACTCCCTCCGCCCCGGGCGGCGTCGGACCGATCCCGGCGGCCGCCCGGCCGTCCACTGTGGCGATCGCGTAGTTGCCGTACTCCGGCCCGTTGACGACGTACTCCCAGTCCATGACCTGGCGGTAGAACTCCAGCGCGGCGTCGCGGTCGGGGACGGACAGGTCGACCCATGCCGGTGTCCCCTCCGGCCAGGGGGTGTCACGTGTGCTCATCCGTGCTCTCCTCCCACGGGCACCCCGCTGAGAGCGAGGTGCCCTCGAAAGGACCCACCCTGGCACCGGACACCGACAGGAACGCGGCAGGGCCGGTCGGCCCAGGACGGGAGGCGGCTCAGCCCGTGATCGGCAGCACGATGATCGAGAAGACGCCGCCCTGCGGGTCCTCGCAGACCGCGGTCCGCCCGTAGGGGGTTTCCCTGGGCCCGGCCAGCACCTGCCCTCCCTGGCGGAACACCTTGCCGGTGGCCGCGTCGACGTCGGTCACCGCGAAGTAGGTCATCCAGTGCGCCGGGAGGCTGCCGGCCAGGGCCGGGTCGAGCTGGCCGATGCCGCCGATCGCGGTCTCCGGGCCGACGTCCTCGCTGGGCCGGGCGATCAGCGCGTACTGGTCCGGTTCGACGCCGCCGTACCGGAAGCCGAACACCATCGCGTAGAAGTCCCTGGCCGTGGCGGCGTCGTAGGTCATGCACTCGTTCCAGCACATCGCCCCGGGCTCGTTCACCCGCTGCGCGCCGATGTGGTTGCGCGCCTGCCAGAGGCCGAAGACCGCGCCGCCCGGGTCGGCGGCCAGCGCGAGCCGGCCCTCGGTGCCGATGTCCCGGGGGGCCATCAGCACGGTGCCGCCGTAGCTGTCGATCAGGTCGCAGGACTTCGCGGCGTCGTCGGTGGCCAGGTACGTCGTCCAGGCGGCGGCCGCCGTACCGGTCACGACCGGCGCCTGCCCGATGCCGGCAACCGGACGCCGGCCCAGCAGACCCATCGCGTAGCCGCCGCGCTCCGGCTTGGTCACCTCGATCCGCCACCCGAACAGGCCGGCGTAGAAGTCGTACAGCGACTCCGGATCGGTGCTGGTCAGGTCGGCCCAGCAGGGCGTCCCGTCCAGCCACGGCTCCTCGCGGGTGGTCATCGCCCTCTCCTCGCCGGGACGCATCGCATCGGACTGTGACCAGACTGTCACTCAGCGACACGAGTGTCGATGGTCATGCCGGCCGGGACCGCCCCCTCCCTTCGGCCGGTACCGCGCAGGTACGTTTTCAGGCGTGAACGTCGTGATCCCTGCGGAGACCCTTCCAGGGGAGCGCCGCGTCGCGGCGCTCCCGGACGTCGTGGGCCAGCTGTCCGCCGCGGGACTGCAGGTCAGGGTCCAGGCCGGGGCCGGCGAGCACGCCCTGGCCTCCGACGAGGCGTACGCCGAGGCGGGTGCGGAGGTGGTGGAGACCGTCGAAGCGGCCAAGGTCGACGTCCTCCTGCACGTTCGGCCGCTGCGCTCCGGCACGATCGCCAAGCTGCGCCCGGGGGCGATCACGATCGGGTTCTGCTCGCCGTCCACCGAGCTGGACGGCGTCCGGGCGCTGCGCGACGGGCGGATCACCGCGTTCGCGATGGAGCTGGTGCCGCGGATATCCCGGGCGCAGTCGATGGACGCGCTCACCTCGCAGGCGCTGATCGCCGGCTACCGGTGCGTGCTCGAGGCGGCGATGCGCCTGCCCCGGTTCTTCCCCCTGTTCATGACCGCCGCAGGGACCGTCCCGCCGGCGAAGGTCCTCGTGCTCGGCGCGGGTGTGGCCGGGCTGCAGGCCATCGCCACCGCCAAGCGCCTGGGCGCGGTGGTGTCCGGGTACGACGTCCGGGCCGCCAGCGCCGACGAGGTGCGCTCGATGGGCGGGACGTTCGTCCATCTCGACCTGGAGGCGCTGGAGGGCACCGGCGGGTACGCGCGCGAGATGACGCAGGATCGCGCGCAGCGGCAACGCGCGCTGCTCGCCCCCTACGTCGCGGCCGCCGACGTGCTGATCACCACCGCGGCCGTCCCGGGCCGCCCGGCACCGCTTCTGGTGACCCGGGAGATGGTGACCGGGATGGGCCCCGGCAGCGTGATCGTCGACCTGGCCGCGGAGTCCGGCGGGAACGTCGAGGGCGCGCGACCGGGCGAGGAGATCCTCATCGACCGCGACGGCGGCGCCGTCCGGCTGCTCGGGATGAAGGACGCGCCGAGCACGATGCCGGTGGACGCCTCCCGGCTGTACGCGAAGAACGTGGCGAACCTGCTGATGCTGATGACGAAGGACGGCGAGGTGGTCCCGGACTTCGACGACGAGGTGGTGGCGGGCACGTGCCTGACCCACGACGGGGTGGTCCGGCACGAGCCGACCGCAGCGCTGCTCGAGGATGGTGACCGGTGACCGGCGTCGCTCTGTTGGCGATCTTCGTACTGTCGGTGTTCGTCGGCTTCGAGGTGATCTCGAAGGTGTCGACGATCCTGCACACCCCGCTGATGTCCGGCGCCAACGCGATCCACGGGATCATCCTGGTCGGCGCCATTCTCGTCACCGGCGCGGCGAGCAACTGGCTCGAGCTCTTGGTCGGGCTGGTCGCGATCGTCCTGGCCACGGTCAACCTGGTCGGCGGGTTCGTGGTCACCGACCGGATGCTGGAGATGTTCAAGGGACGCCGGCAGCCGGCGGGTGCCCGGCCCGGGCCCGGCGCGGGCGAGGGCGGGCCGCGATGAACGTGCTCAGCTCCACCGCCACCGAGGTCGGGTACCTGGTCGCGGCCGTCTGCTTCATCCTCGCGTTGAAGGGGCTGTCCTCACCGGCCAGCGCCCGGAGGGGCAACCTGATCGGCGCCGGCGGCGCGGCGATCGCGCTGCTCGTCACGTTCCTGTCGGTCGACCTCGACCACATGGCGGCGATCCTCATCGCGATCGTCGTCGGTGCGGTGATCGCCGTACCGACCGCGCGCCGCGTGCGGATGACCGCGATGCCCCAGCTGGTGGCGATGTTCAACGGCGTCGGCGGCGGCGCCGCGGCGCTGGTCGCGATCGTCGAGCTGGCGGTGAGGGGGTCGGGGCAGGACTCCGGCTGGTTCGAGATGGTGGCGACCGCCTTCACCGTGCTGGTCGGGTCGGTGTCGTTCGCGGGCTCGATGGTCACCTTCGCCAAGCTGCAGGAGCTGATGACCACGCGCCCGGTCGTGCTGCCCGGCGCGCGCTGGCTGATGATCGGCACGACCGTGGTGGCGCTGGCGCTGGCCGTGATGCTGGTCCCGGCCGAGTCGGTGCCGCTGGCCGCGCTCCTCGGCGTCGCGGGCCTGGCGATGGGCCTGCTGCTGGTGCTGCCGGTCGGCGGCGCCGACGTGCCGATCGTGATCTCGCTGCTGAACGCGTTCACCGGTCTGTCTGTGGCGGCCGGCGGCTTCGTGCTGAGGAACACGCTGCTGCTGGTCGCGGGCACGCTGGTCGGGGCGAGCGGCACGATCCTCACCCGTCTGATGGCTGCGGCGATGGGGCGCTCGGTGGGCGGCATCCTGTTCGGCGCGCTGCGCGGCGGCTCGACCGCGGGCTCGACCGCGATCTCCGACCGTCCGGTGCGCTCGAGCAGCCCGGAGGACGTCGCGATCCTGCTCAACTACGCGCACAAGGTGATCGTGGTTCCCGGCTACGGCCTGGCGGTGGCGCAGGCCCAGCACACGCTGCGCGAGCTCGCGGAGGTGCTGGAAGCCAAGGGCGTCGAGGTGCTGTACGCCATCCACCCGGTGGCCGGCCGGATGCCCGGGCACATGAACGTGCTGCTGGCCGAGGCGAACGTGCCGTACGAGTCGCTGAAGGAGATGGACGAGATCAACCCGGAGTTCAAGACCGCGGACGTCGCGCTGGTCGTCGGCGCCAACGACGTGGTGAACCCGGCGGCGAAGACCACTCCCGGCGCGCCGATCTACGGGATGCCGATCCTGTCCGTCTCGGACGCCGAGCAGGTGGTGTTCCTCAAGCGCTCGATGCGGCCCGGGTTCGCCGGCATCGACAACGAGCTGCTGTACGAACCGAAGACCACGCTGCTGTTCGGCGACGCCAAGGAGTCCCTCGCCAAGGTGCTGGGCGCGGTCAAGGGGATGTGACGCCGGCGGCGCGCGGGTTCGCTCAGTCGCCGGTCACGCCGTCGATGCGCTCGCGCAGCAGGTCGGCGTGGCCGTTGTGCCGCGCGTATTCCTCGATCATGTGCAGGTAGATCCAGCGCAGCGAGACCGGATGCAACTCCTCGCCCTCGCGCCTGGTCATCCCGACGTCGTCGAGGCCGTACCGCGACGCCGCCTCCCGCGCCGCCTCGATCTCGGCGCGGAAGGTCGACAGCGCCTCGTCGGCGTTGGTCGGCGCCGCGTTGTCGAAGTCGCCGTCCGGGTCGTCGGGGCTGTAGTACATCCCAGGTGCGTCCCTGCGGTCCAGGCCCCGGAGGAACCAGCTGCGCTCCACCTCGCTCATGTGCCGGACCAGGCCGAGCAGCGACAGTGACGACGGCGGGCAGGACCGCTCGGCGAGCTGTTCCGCGGACAGCCCCGCGCATTTCATCAGCAGCGTGTCCCGGTGGTAGTCCAGCCACGCCTCGAGCATCGCCCTCTCCTCGGCGACGAGTGGTGGCTCGATCCGTTGCGGTGCCTCCCAGCCGGTCACGGCGGCGAGGGTAGCCGACTGTGCGGCGTC
>JBKPQU010000078.1:0-4784 GCA_046734255.1 Actinomycetota bacterium | reverse complement strand
ACCGGCCCATGCCGGACCGTCCGGGCGAGGCCGCCGGCGGCTCCTCCCGACCTCCCGGACGCCGCCCGTTCGGCCGTGGCCGCGGCGCCCGCCGCCCTCGGGTCAAGGTGGCCGCCGCGATGGTCGGCGCCCTGTCCCTGCTCGGCGCCGGAGTCGTGGCCGGGATGGCCGCCTCGGCCTCGCCCGCCGGGCCGGCACTCGTCCCGCCGGTCGACTCATTCGTCGTCGAGCACCAGGCCACGACCGCGAACTTCCCGTTCATCGATGACTCCTCCGGTTGGGGTGAGACTCCGGTCAAAGAGGCGGGCCGGTGAGGCTGGCCCTGGCCCGGACCGCTCTGGTCGGCACCGCCCTCCCGCTGCTGCTGCTGCTCGGCCTGGTGGGCGCCTCGGCGACGGTCGTCCCGGGTGACGGCACCGCCGACGACGACCCGCAGGCGCTGGAGGCGCTGGGGCGCGCCGTGCGCGCCTCGGGCGAGCTGGCCTACCACGGCACCCAGGTGATCAGTACGTGGGGAGCCGAGGGCGGCACCACGCAGCTGCTCGAGGTCTGGCAGTCCACGGGCGGGCAGCGCTGGGAGCGCGCCCAGGTTGCCGGCCGGTGCACCGCGGTGACGAGCCTGCCTGCCGGTCCGGACGCCGCGGTGCTCGCGCCGCAGTACACGCAGATCCTCGGGCTGCTCGCCTCCAGCTACCGGCTGGCCTTCGCCGGTCAGGCCCGGGTCGCCGGGCGCGAGGCGGAGGTGGTGGTCGCCTCGAACCAGGGCCGGGAGCGGGCGAGGGTGTGGCTGGACACCGCCACCGGCCTTCCGTTGAGGCAGGAGGTGCTGGACGCCTCGGGTCGGCTGCGCCGGATGGCCACGTTCATCGACATCGACCTCGACCCGGCCTCCGACCCGGCCTCCGGCCCGGCCTCTCGGCCGGCCACCACCGAGCGGCCGGCGACCACCCAGCGGCCGGTACTCCCGGACCCGCCGCCGGCGGTCCTCGCGCCGCCCGCCTGGCGGCGCGTGGTGTCCGCGGCGGAGCTGGACCGGATGCGTGACGACGGCTGGACGTGCCCGGCGCGGCTCACCGGCGGCCTGCAACTGGTCGACGCCCGCTTCGGCCCCCAGGCGGGTTCCGCCCCCGCCCTGCACCTCACGTACACCGACGGCCTGTCCGCTGTGTCGGTGTTCCTCCAGCGCGGCCGCCTGGACGCCGGCGGGCTGCCGGGTTTCGCGGCCGAACACTGGGTCGACCGCACCGTGTACCTCGCGCAGGACTGGCCGATGCGGGTGGTCTGGCAGGACGGCCCCGAGGTCGTCACCCTGGTCGGCGACACGACCCCGGACGAGGCTCGCAGCCTGGTCGCCCAGCTGTCCGCCGGGCAGCCCGGCGATCCCGGCCCGATGGCCCGGATCGCGCTGGAGCTGCGGGGCATGTTCGCCTGGCTGCACCGGGATTCCTCCCGATGAGCCTCCCGGCAACGTAGGGTGCGGCCGTGTTCGGCATCAGCTCGGCCGAGTTCGTGGTGCTGCTCGTCGTGGCCGCGATCGTCCTCGGGCCCGAGCGCCTGCCGCAGTACGCCCAGCAGCTGGCCCGGCTGGTCCGTCAGCTGCGCCAGATGGCGCAGGGTGCCACCGAGCAGGTGCGTCGGGAGATGGGCCCCGAGTTCGACGACGTCGACTGGCGGAAGTTCGACCCCCGGCAGTACGACCCGCGCCGGATCGTCCGGGAGGCGCTGTCCGACGTCATGGACCCCGACGACCCGTTGGGGCTGAAGGACAAGCCGGTCTCCAACGGCGGCCCGGTGGCCCGCGCGGGGTTCGCGGCGCTCGGCGACCGCCCGGCGCCCTACGACACCGAGGCCACCTGACCCTCGTTCAGCGAGGCACCGGGGTGAGGTCCAGCCGGCGCCCGGCGAGACCGCGGGCCCGCCCGGAGAGCGTTCGGGCGACCTCCTGGAGCGCCTGGGCGGCCGGCGACTGCGGCCGGGACAGCACGACCGGCATCCCCTGGTCTCCGCCCTCGCGCAGCGACACGTCCAGCGGCACCTGCCCGAGCAGCGGCACCCGGGCGCCGATCGCCTGGGTGAGCGAGTCGGCGACGGTCTGGCCGCCGCCGCGGCCGAACAGCTCCAGCCGCGCGCCGTCGGGTTGCTCCAGCCAGGACATGTTCTCCACCACGCCGACCACCTGCTGCCGGGTCTGCAGAGCCACGGCACCGGCGCGCTCGGCCACCTCGGCGGCGGCCTGCTGCGGGGTGGTGACCACGAGGATCTCCGCGGACGGCAGCAGCTGGCCGACGCTGATCGCGATGTCCCCGGTGCCGGGCGGCAGGTCGAGCAGGAGGACGTCCAGGTCGCCCCAGAACACGTCGGCGAGGAACTGCTCCAGCGCCCGGTGCAGCATCGGGCCGCGCCACACCACGGGCGAGTTCCCCGGCACGAACATGCCGATCGAGATGACCTTCACCTCGTGCGCCACCGGCGGAAGGATCATCTCGTCGACCCGGGTGGGCGACTGGTGGACGCCGAGCATCCGGGGGACGGAGAACCCGTAGACGTCGGCGTCGACGACGCCGACGGCCAGCCCGTCCGCGGCCATCGCGGCGGCGAGGTTGACCGTGACGCTGGACTTGCCCACCCCGCCCTTGCCGGAGGCGACCGCGTAGATCCTGGTCAGCGAGCCGGGCTTGGCGAAGGGGATCTCGCGCCCCGCCTGCGGCCCGCGCAGCTTCTCCCTCAGCGCGAGGCGCTGCTGGTCGGACATCACGTCCAGCCGGACGTCGACCTGCTGCACGCCCTCGACCGCGGACACCGCCGCGGTGACGTCGTTGGTGAGCTTGTCCCGCATGGGGCACCCGGAGATGGTCAGCCAGATCTCGACCGCGACCCGGCCACCGTCCACGTCGACGCTCTTGACCATGTCCAGCTCGGTGATCGGGCGGCGGATCTCGGGATCGTTCACCCTCGACAGCGCCGCGGTGATCGCATCGGTGGACACAGGAGCCATGCCTCGATGGTAGGCGGGTACCCCACGGGGATCCCGCCGGGTGCGCCCCCGCCGATTAGTGGGGCCGTTCGGCCGAGGCTAGGGCTGGCGGGCCTGCGGCACCCGGTCGCGTGACCGGCCGGACGGCGCGGCGGGCTCGGTGGCCGGCGTCCGGCACCACGGGCACATCCGCCAGTCCGGGTCGAGTTCCCGGGCGCACTCGCTGCAGTGGCCGCGGTCGAGTGTCACACCGCACCACGGGCAGGCCACCATGTCGGACTCGACCTTGCGCTCGCAGGCGGGGCAGCGGTGGCCGGTGGCGCTGTCCGCCTGGGTGACGCGGATCGCCTCCTCGAAGGTCGTCTCCCCGCGCCGGGCCTTGTCGATCGCCGCGGCCCGCAGCGTGAGCATGTTCGCGGCCCGGGCCTGGGTGGCGATCGCGGACTCCGAGGGATCGTGGACCAGCACCTTCCGCATCGCCGCGTCCACCGAGAGCACCTCGTAGACGGCGGTCCGGCCGCGGTAGCCTGTGCCGCTGCACTCCTGGCAACCCGACCCCATGCGCGGGGTGGCGTCGGTGATGTCGGACGGGCGCAGGCCCAGCAGCGCGAGGGTGACCTCGTCGGGCTCGTACGGAGCCGCACACGACTCGCACGGGCGGCGGACGAGGCGCTGCGCGATCGCCGCGGTCAGCGAGGAGGCCACGAGGAACGGCTGGGCGCCCATGTCCACCAGGCGGGTCAGGGCGGCGACCGCGGAGTTCGTGTGCAGTGTGGTCAGCACGAGGTGGCCGGTCAGCGAGGCCTTCAGCGCCAGTTCGGCGGTCTCGCCGTCGCGCACCTCACCGACCAGGACGATGTCCGGGTCCTGGCGGAGGATCGAGCGCAGCCCGGCGGCGAACGTCATCCCGGTCTTCAGGTTCACCCCGACCTGGGTGATCCCGGGCAGCTGCACCTCGACCGGGTCCTCCAGCGTGACGATGTTCTTCTCCGGCGACTTGATCTGGGCGATCGCCGAGTAGAGCGTGTTGGTCTTGCCGGACCCGGTGGGGCCGGTGATCAGGATCAGGCCCTGCGGCACCGCCAGCGCGGCCTCGAAGATCTTCAGCTGCTCCGGCTCGAAGCCCAGGTCCTTCAGGGTCGGGACGTCGTCGCCGCGGGTGAGCAGGCGGATCACGACCTTCTCCCCGTGCAGGGCGGGGAGGGTGCTGATCCGCGCGTCGATGGCGAGGTTGTCCAGCACGATCCGGGTCCGGCCGTCCTGCGGCACGCGGCGCTCGGCGATGTCGAGGCCGGACATGATCTTGATGCGGCTGATCACGGCCGACGCCAGGCGGCGCGGGGCGGTCAGCACGTCCTGGAGCAGGCCGTCGATCCGGTATCGGACCAGCAGCCCGTCCCGCTGCACCTCGACGTGGATGTCCGAGGCGCGCATCCGGACGGCGTCGGCGAGCACCCGGTTGACCAGCTTGACGATCGGCGCGTCGTCGTCGCCGATCCCGACGGCCGACTCGCCCCCCTCGTCGTCGTCGCCGGTCTCCTCGACGATCGCGGAGACCGGCGTGCTGTCCTCACCGATCGACCAGGCCCGGGCGATCTGGTCGCGGATCTGGCTCTCGGTGGCGACCAGGACCTCGACCTCGGGGCTGCGGGTGTAGAGCTTGACGTCGTCGATCGCCAGCACGTTGGTCGGGTCGGCGGCGGCGATCACCAGCCCGCGGGCGGTCTTGTCCAGGACGAGCACCCGGGTCCGCTCGGCCACCTGGCGGGGCAGCTGGCGGACCACGTCCGGCGCCGGCATCGCCTTGGAC
>JBKPQU010000077.1:0-7632 GCA_046734255.1 Actinomycetota bacterium | reverse complement strand
CCTCGGCGGTCTCCTCGGGGCGGTCGGTTGTTGAGAGGCCGGCTGAGTCTCTCCGGCCGCCACTCATCAGCGGACGGCGATCACGACGCCGTCGCCGAGCGAGCCACAACGACGGCCTATCGCCTACCGTACGAACACGATGGCCTCGATCCCTTCTAGCCCAAGGGGTCGAGGCCGTCATCCCGCGCGCAGACCTGCTCAGGCGTGATCACCACGCCATACTTCTTCAGGTCGAAGTAGCTAGCCCGCCCTCCCGGGTCTCAGTGGTCCGCGGGGACCGTGGTGAGGTCGGCTCCGCGTGGCGGCGGGTACGCGTGGAACGAGCGCAGGTCGGCCAGCTGGAGTGCGCGGCTGATGTCGGTCGACGAGACGATGCCGATCACTCTACCCTGCTCATCGACCACGACGGCCCTGCCGTCCGCACAGCCCCGCATTCGTGGCAGCAGAGCCGTAAGCGGCTCGTCGGGGCGAGCCGTTGGTACGCCTTCGGGCGGGCACGCGATGTCCCGCAGGCGGGTATCGGGCCGGCGGCTGGTAGGGACCGCCCGCACCCGGTTCAGCGTCACCAGCCCGGTCAAGCGGCCGCCGCGGTCGACGAGTGGATACGAGGAGAACTGGTGGCTCATGGCCAGCCGGTCGACGAAATCGTCCAGTGTCATCGTGCCGTCCGCCACGACCGGGACCCTGGTCATCACGTCGGCTACCCGCACGCCTGACAGCCGCCTTCCCATGCGCGCCTGCTGTTCCTCCGCGGTCGCCGCGCTGATCAGGAACCAGCCGATCAGGGCAAGCCAGACCCCGCTGAACGTGCCGGTGAGGAGGGTCTGCAGCAGTCCAAGCCCGACCATCGCGAAGCCGACGAAACGGCCGGCCCTGGCCGCGGTTACCGCGGCGGCCTCACGGTTGCCGCTCCGCCGCCACAAAGCCGCCCGCAGCACCCGACCACCGTCCAGCGGCGCAGCCGGTATCAAGTTGAAGACGGCAAGCAGGATGTTGGTGCCGGCCAGGTAGACGAGCACGCCGACGACCAGTGCACCCGCGCCAAGCGCTGCGGCGATGGCACCGACCGCGCCAAACACCCCACCCAGCGCCAGGCTGGTGAGCGGACCGACCACGGCGATGCGGAAGTCGGCGCCCGGCGTGCGCGGCTCACCTTCGAGCTGGGCGACGCCGCCGAGCAGCCAGAGCACGATGCTCTGGACCTCGACACCGTTGCGGCGGGCGACGATCGCGTGCGCGAGCTCGTGCGCCAGCAGCGAGGCGAGGAACAAGACGGCCGCGACGAGCGCCGCCGTCACGTACTCGACCGTACTGCGGCCTGGATACTGGCTGGGCAGCTGACCGGTCGCCAGCCCGACAACGATCAGCAACACGATCGCCAGCGCACTCCAGTTGATCCCGACCTTGATCCCCG
Organism: Actinomycetota bacterium; assembly: GCA_046734255.1. Classification (GTDB taxonomy): domain Bacteria; phylum Actinomycetota; class Actinomycetes; order Actinomycetales; family Kineosporiaceae; genus JBKPQU01. The sequence continues at coordinate 6,218 of JBKPQU010000077.1, read as the reverse complement.
CGATCCGCCCGAGACTCAGCGTCGCCCGCACAACCCACCTCCGATCGGCTGAGCCTGAGCCAGCACGGTTCGGTCGATTTGTCGATAGGAGTTGACGCGGCTACGAACGGGAGTATCGGCTCGGTGGGAACTCGCCCCGCCGGGCCGGCCACTCGCCCTTCCCGGCTTCGCGGTGTACCTCGCCCTCGATCTCGCGGGCGAGCTCGTCCTCGCTGAAGTCCGTGGGTACGGGATCGTCGGTCGCTGGTGGGATGTCGTCCGGGTCGTACGAGGCGACGCCGGCCTCCACTCGCTCCTCCTCGGTGCGCTCGGCGAGCGCGTCGTCGTCGACCGAGCGCTCCGACCAACCGCCGTGCTCGCGACGGTCTTTGCGCACTGATGGCGGCCCGGGCGCCGACATCACATCCTCCAGGTCGTCGCGCGAGTCGGGTCGGTCATCGTTGCTGGCCATAACCCTCCCTATGGGGCATTCGGTCTACTCCAGGCTATACGTCCGAATCGCCAGGCGGCGCGCTGCTCTGGACTGTCTGATCAGGTGGGCGTTCGGCGTGGGGGCTGTCGGCACGCGGGCTCGACTGGCGCCGAGCTCCGTCAGGCGGACGCCGGCGTCGCCGAGCCAATAGGGCGTCAGGTGTGGTCAGTTCTCGGGTCCTTCGGCGACTCGGATGCACTCCTGTCCACGTGCGCCTACAGGCCTTCACCAGCCCGCACCGTTCGGTTCACGGGACGAATACTGGACGGTTGATCTTGACCAGGCACGACCGGAAGCCCTATAAAGGGCTCCTGACCTGCGGAAACATGGGTCGGGGTGGCGGGATTTGAACCCACGGCCTCTTCGTCCCGAACGAAGCGCGCTACCAAGCTGCGCCACACCCCGGCGAGCCCGGTCAGCTTAGCCGAGAGCCGTGCGCGCACCGAAACCGGATGCCGAGCCGCGCCGGGACCGCCTCAGCGAGCGGTCGGGGAGGCGTCCCGGGCGACCAGGGTGAGCAGCGAGGCCTCCGGGCGGCAGGCGAAGCGGACCGGCGTGTACGGCGAGGTACCGAGGCCGGCCGAGACGTGCAACCAGGCGGCGCGCGGCTGGCGGCCCGTCACCCGGCCGTTCAGCGGCGCCGGCCAGGACGACATCCCCTTGGCACGGCGGCGATCCAGGTCGCAGTTGGTCACCAGTGCGCCCACCCCCGGGAGGCACAGCTGGCCACCATGGGTGTGTCCCGCGAGCACCAGGGCCGCGCCGTCCGCGGTCATCGCGTCCAGGATCCGGCGGTACGGCGCATGGGTCACCCCGACGGTCAGTGCCGTCCCCGGATCCGCCGGCCCGGCGACCGCCTCGTACTGATCGCGCCGCATGTGCGGGTCGTCCACCCCGACGAAGTCCACCGACCGGCCGTCGACCGTGAGCCGCCCGCGGCGGTTGGTCAGGTCCATCCACCCCCCGGCGGTGAACCCGGCGACGAGTTCCGCCGTCGGCAACCGCCGTCCCACGCGCCTCGGCCCGCCGTGGCCCTTCGGCAGCAGGTAACGCGCCGGGTTCTTCACCTGCGGCGCGAAGTAATCGTTGGACCCGAGCACGAACACCCCCGGCCGGCCCAGCAGTTCCCGGTGGGCCGCAAGGACGGCGGGCACCGCCTCGGGGTGGGCAAGGTTGTCGCCGGTGCTCACCACGACGTCCGGCTCCAGGTCGGCCAGGCGGCGGACCCACTCCAGCTTGCGCCGCTGCCCAGCGATCACGTGCAGGTCCGAGAGGTGCAGTAGGCGCAGCGGGTCGCTGCCGGCGGGCAGCACCGGCACGGTGAACCGGCGCAGCGTGAACGCCTGCGCCTCGACCAGGGACCAGCCGAGGCCTGCGGCACCGACGGCGAGCAGCGTGAGCGGGACCGTGGACTGGCGCACCCGTCCATGGTCGCAGCCGGCGACGCGCGCCCGTACCGCGGCAGGTCGGGTCGGCTCGGTACGGCGACCCGGGTGGCAGGATGCCGTCATGGCCGAGGATCTCAAGACCCGCCTGCAGTCCGACCTCACCGAGTCGATCCGGGCCCGGGACGCCGTCCGCTCGGCCACGCTTCGCATGGCGCTCACCGCCGTCCGCTCGGAAGAGGTGGCGGGGAAGGTCTCCCGCGAGCTCGATGACGGCGAGGTGCTCGCCGTGCTGGGCAAGGAGGCGAAGAAGCGTCGCGAGGCGGCCGAGGCCTTCGACGACGCGGGTCGCGACGAGCTGGCCGACCGCGAGCGAGCCGAGCTCGAGGTGCTCCAGACCTACTTGCCCGCGCAACTGCCCGACGAGGAGCTCGTCGCCCTGGTCGGCGAGGAGGTCGCCGCGGCGGCGGCCTCCGGCGCCACCGGCATGCCGGCGATGGGCCGGGTGATGAAGGCCGTCCAGCCGAGGGTGGCCGGCCGCGCCGAGGGCTCCCGGGTGGCCGCCGAGGTACGCCGGCAGCTCTCCGAGCAATAGCGCGTCGGGTCAGCCTCCGCCGGGCCCGATCCCGATCCCGCCACCTCCGCCGCCACGGTTCGGCGGCCCGTTTCCGCCGCCACCGCCGTTACCGTTGCCCCGTCCGTTCCCGTTCCCGTTCCCGTTGCCGTTCCCGAAGCCCGGGCCGGCGCTGATCAGGATCGTCACGGTCGAGCCGTCCGGCAGCCGAGTCCCGGCGCCCGGCGAGGTGCCGGCCACCGTGAACGGCGGGAACTGCGATGGGATCAGGCCGCCGTTGACCGAGACGCTGAACCCCGCGTCGCGCAGCCTTCTGCTCGCCTCCCCGATCGACAGCCCGGCGACGTCCGGCACCGCACGCCGGTCGAAGGCCAGCAACTGGCCCTCGGGCTCGCCGAAGCCGCGGGCCGGCAGGCCCTTCATCGCGGACTGCATGACGGATTTCCAGATCGGTCCCGCAATGCTCGCACCGAAGATCGTGGAGTAGTAGTGGCCGCCGACCTTGATGCGCTTGAGGATCCGGCGGTCCAGCACGCCGTTGCGTAACCGCCCCGGATCGGCCACCCAGACCGCGGTCGAGCGCTGGGCGGTGTAGCCGACGAACCAGGAGTCGTAGGGTCCGTTCGTGGTGCCGGTCTTGCCCGCCGAAGGCCAGGGGTGCAGCGGTCCGGTGGTGCCTGCCGCCGTTCCCTGGGTGAGCACCTTGCTCAGCGCGAAGCTCTCGGTCGCCGCCACCTCAGGCGAGATCGCCTGGCGGCAGGACGGCGGCGGCACCTTGACGCGCTGTGGCTTGCCGTTGACCACGCGGCTGATCGACAGCACCGCGATCGGCTGGCAGTACACGCCGCCGTCGGCGAACGCGGCATAGGCGGCCGCCATTGTCAGTGGCGCGATCTCCTTCGGGCCGAGCGTGAGCGAGGCGATGCAGGTCGGGAGCTTGGTGGTCTTCGGCTGGCTGCGGTCGCACTCGTTGTCCGGCACGGCCAGGTGGACGCCGAGGGCTCCGGCGGTCTTGGCGATGTCGCACAGGTCGAGCTGCGTCTCCATGTTGACGTAGGCCAGGTTGACCGAGTCGAAGGTGGCCTGGAGCACGCTGATGTCCCCGCCCTCGTGCCCCTCGGCGTTGCCGGGGTGGTACGGCTCGCGGCCGCGCAGGTGGCTGCCGCACGAGGTGAAGTCGCTCAGCGGGAACGTCCGGGCCGAGGCGTTCACGCTCGCGTTCAGCGACTTGCCCTGGCTAAGCCAGGTCGCCAGCGTGAAGGCCTTGAACGTGGACCCGGTCTGGAAGCCGTTCGAGCCGCCGAACTGGCTGTCGGTGCTGTAGTTCACCGCGGTCTCGCCCCGTCGCACGTCCGGGTTGTACGACCGGTTCTGGGTCATCGCGAGGATCTTGCCGGTGCCCGGCTCGACCGTGACCGCCGCGGCGCCCAGCCCGCTCGAGTCCTTCGCGGGCACCTTCTTGATCACTGCAGCTGTGGCGGCCCGCTGCAGCGAGGGGATCAGGGTCGTCTGGATGGTCAGGCCACCCCGCTTGACGGCCTGCTCCCGCTCCTTCTCGGTCTTGCCCAGCGCGCTGAACGCGGGGTTCTTGACGATCGTCTGCTCGACGAAGTCGCAGAAGTAGCCGAAGTTGCCGTGGCTGATGTCACCGGCGTTGGCGCAGCCGTTGCGCGGTTTCTTCATGTGGACGGCGACCGGCCCCTTGCGGGCGGCGTTGTAGTCCGCCTGCGTGATCATCCCCAGCTGGAGCATCCGGCCGAGGACGATATTGCGACGCGCGGTGGACGCCTCGTTGTCGTCGCGGGGGTTGTAGACGTTCGGTGACTGCACCATGCCGGCGAGAGTGGCCGCCTGGCTCAGGCTGAGCTTCACAGCGTGCGTACTGAAGTAGTACTGCGAGGCGGCCTCGACGCCGTAGGTCTGGTCACCGAAGTAGGCGATGTTGAGGTAGCCCTCGAGGATCTTGGGCTTGCTCATCTGCTTCTCGAGCGAGACCGCGAGCTTCATCTCGCGCAGCTTGCGGGCCGTGCTCTTCTCCACCGCGGCCTGGGCTGCCGCCTTGTCGCCTTCGGCAGTGGCCTTCTCCAGCAGGACGTTCTTCACGTACTGCTGGGTCAGCGTCGAGGCACCCTGGGTGCTCCCGCCGGACTGGTTGTTGACCAGCGCGCGGACCACACCCCGCGGGTCGATCCCGCCGTGCTCGTAGAAGCGGGAGTCCTCAATCGCGACGATCGCCTGCTGCATCACAGGGGCGATCTTGGTCAGCGGGACGACCACCCGGTTCTCGTCGTAGAAGTGGGCGAGCACCGTCTTGTCGGCGGCGAGCAGTGTGGACTGCTGCGACAGCGGGCCCTGTTCGAGCTCAGCGGGCAGGGAGTCGAAAAACGCGACGCCGCTGCGGGCGAGCGAGCCGGTGGCCCCGACCACCGGCATCACGAGGCCGGCGGCGAGGACGCCGGCCACGACGCTGACCACAAGGAATCCGGTCAACAGGGCGAGGGCCCGACCGGTCCCGGGGGTGGTACGCCTCATGGCGGACAACTCTAAGGCCCAGCCCTGACTCCGACCCACGGACCAGATAGGCACGGTCTGGTGTCGTCTGGGCGGAATGCACCCCCCGTCCCGAGATGTGCCCGGCTCGTTACGCGAGCGAGATCGGAACGAGATCTTTCGACCACTGTAGGTAGTTAGGTGCCTACGCATTGTTACCCATCGTGAGTTCGGGGGAGTCCGAATCACCCGTCCGGCCCGTATTGGAGTGCCTGGGGGTCACCTAACGTCATCGCAGGGTCCTACTCGGGGGTGGGAGTGGACTCTGGGGGCTCGACGGAGGGGTAGATGATCGAGATGAACGAGTGGGCAGCCCGGGGGGCGTGCCGGAGTGCTGATCCGGACGCGCTGTTCGTGCAGGGGGCCGCGCAGAACCGCGCGAAGTCGATCTGCATGGCCTGCCCGGTGCGTACCGAATGCCTTGCTGACGCGCTCGACCACCGGATCGAGTTCGGGGTCTGGGGCGGCATGACCGAGCGCGAGCGCCGCTCGCTGCTGCGCCGGCGTCCGAACGTTCAGTCCTGGCGGCGGCTCCTGGAGACCGCTCGGGCCGAGCAGACCCGGATCGCCGCCGGCGTACCTGCGGTGGGGCCCAGCCGCGCGAAGCGGGTGGCCCGGGCCAGCTGAAAAGTCCTCCCCTGAACGGGATTCCCCAGCGGGTCTCCAGGGGTCGTCGACGCGGTGGGTCGGACCGTCGGAGGAGGGCCACGGTCCGGCCCACCGGTACCTTTTTCGGCTCCGCGAACCCTCGCCGAACGCTCGTGAGTTCTCGGGGGTGCCGTCTCAGGTGCCCTGGGCCATGGCGGACGCGATGTCGCGCAGCCCGTCCAGGTCGTGCACGTCCTGCGGCCGGGCCGGCACCTCAACCACCGGGACGTCGGGGTGGGCGGCGGTGAAGCGGTCGGCCAACTCGTGCTCGCGCTGCCTGCGCCGCATCCGGTCGGCGTGCACGCTCAGGAGGCCCACGGTCAGCTCGTGGCCGCCCTCTTCGGCCAGGTCCTCCGCGGCGGCCAGCGCGCGTTCCGCGGACAGCTCGCCGACCGCGGTGGTCTGCACCCGGTTGAGCACCAGACCCACCAGGGGCATCCGTTCCGCTGCCAGCCGGTCGACGAAGTAGGAGGCCTCGCGCAGCGCGTCCGGTTCCGGTGCGGCGACCACGACGAACGCCGTCCCGTCGTCCTGCAACAGCTGGTACGTCGCCTCGGCCCGGGCTCGGAACCCGCCGAACACCGTGTCC
>JBKPQU010000076.1:0-8586 GCA_046734255.1 Actinomycetota bacterium | reverse complement strand
GGGCCAGGACGTCGCGAGCGGCCATCGAGTCGAGGTTCCCCGTCGGTTCGTCAGCGACGAGCAGATCGGGCTTGTTCGCGAGCGCCCTGGCGACGGCCACGCGCTGTTGCTGGCCACCCGACAGGTCCTTCGGTGCGGCGTCCAGTTTGTCGACCAGACCGAGCTCGGCCAGGAGCGTCCCGGATTCCCTCCGGGCACGCCTCCTGCCGCGACCGATCAGGAGCATCGGGAGTTCGACGTTCTCGGCGGCGGACAGGGTCGGCAACAGGTTGAAGAACTGGAAGACCACGCCGATCTTGCGTCGCCGTAGCTTCGCCAGCGCGGCCTCGCCCATCGTGTCGATCCGCTGGGCGTCGACCCAAACCTCACCATCGGTGGGTCGATCCAGACCGGCCAGCAGGTTGAGCAAGGTGGATTTGCCACTGCCACTCGGACCCATGATCGCAACGAACTCGCCGCGCTCGACCACGAGGTCGACCCCGCGCACGGCGGGCTCCTGCGCGTCTCCGTACCTCTTGACCAGGCCCTTGGCCATCACCAAGGCACTCATGCCGACCGCTCCCACTGAGTCAAGCGCGACTCGATCAGGTCAAGCCACTCGATATCGGCCTTGAGATGCAGCACCGCGCCCTCGACCATGAGCTGGGCCGCGACTCCCTTGTCCCCCGTCGATGCGGCCGCGTCGAGATCGCGCAGCGACTGCAGGTATTCGCGCCGTTGGCGGTCGATGAGCACCACCGGATCGACCAGGCCGACCAACGTGGCGATGGCGAACTTCATGAAGAACTCGTCCTTCAATCGCGGACCGGGAACCGGCGTCTCCAGCCAGCGCTTCAGCTCGCGCCCGCCGGCGTCCGTCAGGTGGTACACGCGCTTCCCCCGGCTGTCACCCGGGACGGCCTCTCCGGCGACCAGCCCTTCCCGTTCCAGGCGGGCCAGGGTCGAGTAGACCTGCCCGGTGTTCAGGGCAGGCAGGACATCCCCGAACTGGGCCTCCAGCGCCTGCCTGATCTCGTACCCGTGACCGCGGTTTCCCGCCAGCAGCGCCATGAACAGTTCCCGCACGAGTACCGAGCATAGATAGCAGCTATCTATTAGCGCAACTGTCACCTGCGGCGAGGGTGTCGGCCCTGATCACGGCCACCATCGAGCCCTGTGCTGATCGCCTGTCTTGATAGATTCGACTGATGTCTCGCCCGGTGCTGTTCGCGGTTGACGAGGATGCGGGCGCCCTGCGTGACGTCGAGCGCGAGTTGGGCGACCGCTACGCGAAGCATTACCGGATCATTGCGATGCGGTCGTCGCACGAGGCAAGCGCCCGTCTCGAACATCTGGCGGCCTCGGGTGAAGAGGTCGCGCTGGTGCTTTCGGGACTGCGGCTTTCCGACACGACCGGCGTCGAGCTGATGGATACGGCACGTCGGCTCCATCCCCAAGCGAAGCGTGGCCTTGTGATCGCGTGGGGTGATTGGGGTAATCGGGAGCTCGGTCACGAGATCTTCGTCGCGATTGCCCGCGGTCGTGTCGACCACTACTTGCTCAGGCCGTCGAAGCCACCGGACGAGATGTTTCATCAGGCGGTCTCGAGCTTGCTGCTGGGGTGGGCGGACGCGCGTCGCGCCCTGCCGTACACGGTCAACATCGTGGCCAAGTCCTGGTCCGGCCGAGCCTACGAGCTGCGCAACGTCCTTGGGCGCTGCGCGATCCCGCACGCGTTCTCCCTGGCCGAATCGGACGAGGGGCGCGCTCTCCTGGCTGAGGTGGGCAGCCCGGAACCGCTCCCGATCGTCATCTTTCCCGACGGCAAGGCCCTGACCGACCCCAGCGATGCAGAGCTTGCCAAGGCAGCCGGCTCCACAGTGGATCCGGAGCGTCACGATTACGACCTCGTCATCGTCGGCGCAGGACCCGCCGGCTTGTCCGCGGCGGTGTACGGCGCCTCGGAAGGGTTCAACACCCTGGTCGTCGACGAAGGCGGGATCGGGGGCCAGGCAACCTCCAGTTCGCTGATCCGCAACTACCTCGGCTTCCCGCGCGGGGTCAGCGGCCGCCTTCTGGCGCAGGGAGCGTACGAGCAGGCCTGGGTCTTCGGGGCGAACTTCGCCTTCATGCACCGGGTGACCGACCTCACGTGCTACGAGGACGGGCTCGTGGTCACTCTGTCCAGCGGCGACCGGGTGCGTGCCCGCGCGGTCCTGCTCGCGATGGGCGTCACCTATCGCCGGTTGGGTGTCCCGGCACTGGAGGCGCTGAACGGCGCAGGCGTCTTCTACGGCGGCCCGACGTCCGAGGCGCCTGCCATGGCCGGGGGCGACGTTTACGTCCTCGGGGGCGCGAACTCGGCCGGACAGGCCGCCCTCTACCTCGCCCGGTACGCCAAGCGGGTCACACTCGTCGTTCGCGCCGGAACGCTCGACGCCGGGATGTCGTACTACTTGGTCCGCGAGGTGGAGGCGACGCCGAATCTGGAGGTCCGTCTCGAGACCGAGGTCGTCGGCGGTGGGGGCGACGGGTGGCTGGAGCACCTCGTGCTTCGTGATCACGGGCAAGGCAGCGAGGAGACCGTCGACGCTGATGGGCTCTTCCTGATGATCGGTGCGAACCCGCACACCGACTGGCTGCCGCCGGAGATCGATCGGGACGAGCAGGGCTTCCTGCTGACCGGGAAGGAGGTTCGCGACGACGCCTGGCCGCTCGCCCGCAGACCGTCCCTCCTCGAAACGAGCATGCCCGGAGTTCTCGCCGCGGGGGACGTCCGATTCGGTTCGGTGAAGCGTGTGGCCTCAGCCGTCGGCGAGGGCTCGGTCGCCATCCAGCTTCTCCACGACCTGTTCGCCGCCGGGGCGTAGCATCCCTGCGGTGAGCGGATCTGGCGGTGACCTGGCGGGGAGCGCGGCCTCCGGCACGATCATCCCGCGTTGGGAATGGCGAGTGTTCGGCCAGGGCGTCGAGGCCGCGGAGGGCGCCTTCGCCGGATTGAGTCCAGGGCCCGTCGAGGAGACCAACGAGCTCTACCTCCTGGTCCCGGCCGCCGCCACAGTCAAGATTCGCTTCGATCTCCTGGACATCAAGCTGCTCCGGGAGATCGACCACGACGGCCTGGAGCGCTGGGAGCCGGTGGCCAAGCTCGGGTTCCCGCTGCCGGCGGCAGAGGTGTCCAGCGTGTTCGACGAACTCTCCGTCGCCCTGCCTGCCCTCACCCAGGACGCCTACACCCAGGATCAGTTCCTCGCGCTCGCGGAGTCGAGCGGTGCCGTACGCCCGATCGAGGTGCACAAGCGGCGCGTCCGCTATGAGCTCGGCGGCTGCAAGGGCGAGATCGCCGACGTGGAGGCTGACGGCCGGACCGCGCGCACGATCGCGATCGAGTCGGAAGATGCGTCCGCGGTCGTCGCCGCCGTCCGCGGCATCGGCCTCGACACCCATGTCAACACCAGCTATCCGCAGGGACTTGCGGCGCTCATCGACGCCGGGCCGGCTCGCTACGCGGTCATCGACGTCGGGACGAATTCCATCAAGTTCCACATCGGTGAGCGGGCCGCCGACGGGAGGTGGCGAACCATCGTCGACCGCGCCGAGATGACGCGTCTCGGCGAGGATCTCGACGTCACCAACGCCATCTCGACCCAGGCTCTGGAGCGGACAGTGGCCGCGATCGAGGGCATGGTCGAGGAGGCGGAACGATGCGGGGTACGGACGACCGCCGCGGTCGGCACCGCCGGCCTGCGGTTCGCCGGCAATCGTGACGATGTCGTCGCGGCGATCCGAGACCGCACCGGCGTCACCGTAGAGGTGATCCCGGGAGAGGAGGAGGGCCGCCTCGCCTACCTCGCCGTGCAGGCCGAACTCGACGTGCCGGAAGGTTCGTTGGTGGTCTTCGACACCGGCGGCGGCAGCACCCAGTTCACCTTCGGGGACGGGCCGCGGGTCGAAGAGCAGTTCAGCGTGCCCCTCGGCGCGGTGCGCCTCACCGAGCGCTTCGGCCTCACCGGCGCGGTGGGCCCTGAGGTGCTGCGCGACGTCTTCGCGGCGATCTCCGCTGACCTGTCCTCGATCGACGGCCGTCCCTCGCCGGATGCGTTGGTGGCGATGGGCGGCGCGGTGACCAACATCACGGCAGTGAAACTCGGGCTGGCCAGCTACGACCCCGACGCCGTCCAGGGTGCCGTCCTGGACCGAGCGGAGATCGATCGCCAGATCGAGTTCTACCGGTCGCGCGACGCCGACGCTCGCCGCGGGACCGTCGGCCTGCAGCCCAAGCGTGCGGACGTCATCCTGGCGGGCGCGTGCATCGTCCGGACGGTCATGGAGAAGCTTGGGAAGGAAGCTCTCACGGTGAGCGACCGTGGGCTCCGTCACGGGGTGCTGATCGACCGGTTCGGGGCCTGAGTCAGAGCACCGAGAAGCCCGCCGGAAGGCCTGGCCGGCCGGTGGCCGCGAGCAGCAGCGGCCCAGCGAGGCCGTCGGTCACGGCGAGGTCGGTCACCACATGGAGTGCCTGCGCCGCAGCCGTTGCAGGGAGGTCCGACGGCACAGCGAGCGCACTCGCGAGGTCCGCCGTGTGGACAACCAGTTCGAACGTCCGCGTCGGCAGGTAGTCCTGGAGCCGCATACCGCCCGCGATCGTCGTCATCAGCTCGGTGCCCGTGCAGGTGTCGACGAGCGCAAGCACACGTTCGGCGATCTCCGCCACCGCAGCCGCGGGATCGGTACCCAAAGCGATCCCGGCGTCGCGGCCGCGCACCGCTACAGCGGGGTCGGCGGCCACCACCCTGGTCCGGCGAACGTAGTCCGCAGGGGAGTTGACCTCGATGGAAGCGGCAGGACGAGCGAGGTACGACTCGACCGTCAGAAGCGAACGGCTTGTGTGGCCGACGAGGGCGCGCACGTCCCACTCGCCGAGGCCAGGCCGGTCCCACCGATCGCCGACGAGAGCGGCCGTGCGTACGAAGCACCGGGCAGCCTCGGCGAACGCCAGGCGCGAGTCGTCCCACGAGAAGACCATGCGTGCCAGGCTAGACACGTGACGGTCGATCTCTTCGCAGGACGCCCGGTGAGCCAGTACCAGCGCGCGCTCACCTGGTACGAGCGGTTGCTCGGCTCCGAGGGCTGGGTCAGTCGTCTCGGCGGTAGTCGAAGTCGGTGGTGAACGCGGCGCCGCGGCGTCCCTGCACCTCCCAGCGCAGCGCGGGATCGCCCGACCGGAGGACGTCGGAGTACAGCTCGGTACCGGGACGATCGAGCCCTGGGATGCCACACGCGACGTCGCCGGCACCGGAGGCGGGCTCCTCCGCCTCGACGGTCAGGTAGCCGACCACGCTGATGCGCTTGCGCGGGGCGACGTGCTCGAGGTCGATCCGGGCGGCTCGCACGGCGTGCACGTCCCCGATCGCCGGGCCGTAGAGCCGGCTGACCGACCCACCCGCACGACCGAGGAAGATGTCGGCGAGCCAGGCGCGCTGCGCGTCGTCGCCGCGGCGGTCCACGTACAGCACGACCTCCCACGGCGTGCTCGGTTGGACCTTGTCGAGGTAGCGCAGCGTCATCACGACCTTGAGGTCCGACAGGTCGATCCCGTCGGCATAGCCCTCGTGGACGTGCCAGGACAGCGCTCCGAAGCAGTCCCCGTAGGTGGAGGATCCGCCGGGCCGGCCACGAACGCTGCGGCAGGGACAGATGGCGTCGCAGTTGCAGCCCTCGAAGTAGGATCCGCGGACCCGCCAGCCGGTGGCGCGGGACGAGGCCTCGGTATCCCTGGTGACCATGGATCGCTCTCCCCTCGCCGGCCCGGACGGCACGGCCTCCCGAGGCGGGATGATCCTTCAAGACTAGCCCGCCGGGCGAGCCGAGCCGCTGGTCACAGCACCGCACCGGAGGAGTCGCGCTCGGAACCGCGGCCGTATGGGTCGGCGCTCCAGCGGTCAGGCTCCTCACGCGCGGGCGCAGATCCAGGCTTCCGGCGCGGCACGGCGGCCGGCGTCCGCCAGCGGCCCTCCAACTCCAGGAACGCTGGTGCGGCGGTGAAACTGCTGGACCAGGTACCCACCAGGATCCCGATGATCAGAGCGACGGCGAAGTCCTCGAGGCTGTCTCCGCCAAGCAGCATGAGCGCCGCCAGGATGAACAGCGCGCCCATGCCTGTGTTGACGGTCCGCGGAACCGTCTGCAGCACAGCGGTGTTCACGGCTTCTGCGAGACCTTCGCCCCCATCGGCGCGTCGGCGTTCCCGCACCCGGTCGAACACCACGACGGTGTCATTGACCGAATACCCGATCACGGTCAGCAGCGCGGCCAGGAACACGCCGTCGATCGGCTTGCCGAGCCAGGCGAACGTGCCGATGAGGATCACGACGTCGTGGGCCATGGCCAGGACGGCTGCGGTGCCGTAGGTCCAGCGGAACCGGATCGCAAGGTACAGCAGCTGGACGGCGAGCGCGACGGCGAGCGCGGCCAGTGCCTTGGTCCGAAGCTCCGTGCCCAGGCTGGGGCCGATCAGCTCGTCGCGTTCCTGTTCCAGGCCTGGTGCGATTCGCGTCAGGGCCTCCTGGATCCGGGCCTCCTCGGCGTTGTCGAGGTCGTGGGTGCGTACCGCCACTCCGCGGTCGCCTGACTCCTGCACCACAGCGCGGGGGAACCCGGCCTCCGCTACCGCCACGCGGGCCCGGTCGACGTCGATGCCAGAGGGGCCGGCGTACTCGACCAGGCGACCACCGGTGAACTCCACGCCGACTTCCAGTCCGCGAACCGCGACGCCCGCGGCAGCCAGGGCCACCAACGCGGCCGACACCCCGAGCCAGAGTCGGGAGCGACGCATGACCTGCGGGTTCCGGCGGGTGATGCTCTCTCGCACCCGGCCGAGGGAGGCGACGCCGCTGACCCCGGGCCATCGCTCGACGAGCGACCGGCCCGCCGCGAACTCCACCAGCGCGCGGGTGACGACGAGCGCGGTGAACATCGACGCGAGCACACCGATGCTCAGCGTGACACCGAACCCGCGCACCGGTCCGGATGCCAGGAAGAACAGCAGTCCGGCCGCGAGCAGTGTGGTCACGTTGGAGTCAGCGATCGCCGTCCACGCTCGCCGGAACCCCTCGACGACCGCACGCCGCAATCGCTGCGACCTCTGTTCGCCGGCGGCGAACTCCTCCCGGGCCCGCTCGAAGACCAGGACGTTGGCATCCACCGCCATGCCGATGGCCAGGGCGAACCCGGCGAGGCCAGGCAGCGTCAATGTGGCACCGAGTGCGATCAGCGCGGCGTAGGAGATCAGCGCGTAGGCGGCCAGGCCGACCACGGCGAGTGAACCGAACAAGCGGTAGACGGCGACCAGGAAGACCAGGGTGAGTGCAGTGCCGCTCAGCGCGGCGCGCCAGCTCGCGGAGATCGCTTCAGCACCCAGGGTGGGTCCGACGGTGCGCTGCTCGATCACCTCAACCGGGACCGGCAGCGCACCCCCCTCGATGAGCGCCGCCAGGTCCCGAGCCTCCTCGGGCGCGAATGTCCCCGTGATCTGCGTGGACCCCCCGCCGATGCCCACGTCACAGGCAACGGACGGATCGACCTCCGGAGAGGAGATGACCTGCTGGTCCAGGACGATGGCGATCCGGCGGGCCGGGTCGCCGGGTGGAGCACATGCCGCGGCAGCGGTGATGCGCTGCCATGCCTCGCCCGCGGCGCCGGTGAAGTCCACGCTGACCAGCCACGCCGTCCCGTGCTCGTCCGTGCCCGCGGAGGCGCTCGAGACACCTTCCCCGGTCAGTGCGACCGGTCCCAGGTGCAGCTGCTGGCCCTGCTCGTCGGGCAGCACCGTCCTGCCGGCCGTCGACGGACCGGCATCGGCGTTCGGCCCGCCGAGGCCGATGACGGGGTGGACGGTCAGCTGTGCCGTGCGGCCGATGACCTCGGCGGCCTCGCGCGGGTCCTGCACGCCGGGCAGTTCCACGATGATCCGGCGCTCGCCCGAGCGGGTCAGGCTGGGTTCGGCGACGCCGAGGGCGTCCACCCGGCGGCGCAGCACCTCCAGGGCCCGATCCGTGGACTCCGAGTCGGCGGTCCGACCCGGCGCATCCTGGGTCTCCAGGACGATCTGAGTACCACCCCGCAGGTCGAGACCGAGGCGAGGGCTTTCCGACACGCAGACGGCCACCGCCGCAGCCACGACACCGGTAGCGGCCAACGCGCGGACCACACCATCACGAGACACGAACGGCTCCACAGGGACGACGACGGCGCCGCCCATCCCAGCCGTGAGGGAGGCGACGGGCAGCTACGGGACGATCGACTGCCGTTGCGCCGGAGGAGCGCGCGCGTCCTGGAGCCGTGCCACCCAAACTCGGGGAGGTGTGGCGGAGCCGCCGGTCGTCGGCCCGGCCGAAGGCAGGGAGAACGTCTTCCACGAAGCCGGCACGTCTGCGGCGAGCCCCCAGCTCACCGCGACTCGGGGCCCCGCCCGGTCGGCCGCGTTTCGCCAGGCGGCCTTCGTCGCACCGCTACCGCGCTGGCCGCCGAGCCCGGCAGCGCTCGCCGGCCGCAGCGACGACGTCCAGCCGGTCCCCGCCGTCCGGAGCGGCCCCGACGAGGCGACGC
>JBKPQU010000075.1:0-3482 GCA_046734255.1 Actinomycetota bacterium | reverse complement strand
CGGGTTACCAGAACATCGTGGCCAGCGTGCTGCGCGCGGCGGAGCTGGCCCGGGCCGGCGGCGACGGGCAGGGACAGACGTGAGCGCGGCGACGACGGCCGAGGGCACGGGCTCCTCGCTGATCGGATCGCGCGTCGTCCGGCGCGAGGACGACCGGCTGGTCACCGGGCGCGGCCGCTACCTCGACGACCTCGGCCACCAGGCACTGGCGGCGGCGTTCGTCCGCAGCCCGCACGCGCACGCCCGGATCGCCGAGATCGACATCACCGACGCGCTCGACGTCGAGGGCCTGGTCGGCGTCTACACCTGGGAGGACCTGGCGGAGGCCGACGCGCGGGCCGGCACCCGGGTGTCGGAGCAGCTGCCGCTGCTGATCCCCCATCCCGCGCTGACCCACGGCCGCACCGGGTACGCGCTCGCCCGCGACGAGGTGAACTTCGCCGGCGAGGCCGTGGTGATGGTCGTCGCGAAGGACCGTTACCTGGCCGAGGACGCCGCCCAGCGAGTCCGGGTCGACTACGACCTGCTCCGCCCGGTGGTGGGGGTGGCCGCCGCCCGCAGCGGGCTTCGGCTGGTGCACGAGGACGTGCCCGGCAACGTCGCCGCGCACCTCGTGCAGGAGGTGGGGGACGTCGAGGCGGCGATCGCCGCGGCGCCGCACGTGCTCGAACTGGACCTGGACCTGGAACGCAGCGCGTCGATGCCGATGGAGGGCAAGGGGGTGCTGGCCCGCTGGAACTCCGACGAGGGATCGCTGCGGATCTGGTCGTCCACCCAGACCTCCACCGGCGTGCGTGCCGCGGTGGCCGCCAAGCTCGACCTGCCGCTGGCGAAGGTCGAGTGCATCGCGCCGGACGTCGGGGGCGGGTTCGGCGTCAAGATCGTGCACCCGTGGCCGGAGGAGATCCTCGTGTCGTGGGCGGCGCGGGAGCTCGACCAGGACGTCAAGTGGGTGGAGGACCGCCGCGAGCACTTCGTCTCCAGCGCCCACGAACGGCAGCAGCTGCAGCACGTCCGGGTCGGCTACGACGACGAGGGCCGGATCCTCGGGCTGGAGTTCCAGTTCTGGCACGACAACGGCGCCTACACGCCGTACGGGATCATCGTGCCGATCATCACGTCGACCCAGGCGCTCGGGCCGTACAAGCCCGGCGCGTACCGGGTGGAGTTCTGGTCGCTGTACACCAACACGGTGATCGTCACGCCCTACCGCGGGGCGGGCCGGCCGCAGGGGGTGTACGCGATGGAGCGCACGATGGACGCGATCGCCCGCGCCCTCGGCAAGGACCGGACCGCGGTGCGGGCGGCCAACTTCATCACCCCCGACGAGATGCCGTACGACCACGGGCTGATCTTCCAGGACGGGCGGCCGCTGATCTATGACTCCGGCGACTACCCGGCGTCGCTGGAGAAGCTGAAGAAGCTGGTCGGCTGGGACGAGTTCGAGGCGTTCCGGGAGCAGGCCCGCGCCCAGGGGCGCCGGGTCGGGATCGGCCTGGGCTGCTACGTCGAGGGAACCGGCGTCGGCCCGTACGAGGGCGGCCACGTGCACGTGGAGACCTCCGGACGGGTGAACGTGGCCACCGGGCTGACCAGCCAGGGCCAGGGGCACCAGACCGTGCTGGCGCAGATCGTCGCCGACGTCCTCGGAGTGGCGCTGGACGACGTCCACGTCACGACCGGCGACACCCGCCGGTTCGGCTACGCCGTCGGCACGTTCGCCTCGAGGGCGGCGGTGACCAGCGGGAACGCGGTGGCGCTGGCGGCACGGAAGGTGCGCGAGAAGGCGCTGCGGCTGGCCGCGGACGCGCTGGAGGTCGACCCGTCCGACCTGGAGATCAGCGACGGGATCATCCGGGTGACGGGAGCGCCGGACACGAGCATCCCGCTGAAGACCGTTGCGGTGCTGAGCAATCCGCTGCGCTACGCCTTCGACGCCTCGGCGGCCGCCGCGACCCAGTTCGCCGGGGGCGGGTCGATGGACCGCCCGCCGGTCGCCGAGGGGGACGAGCCCGGCCTGGAGGGCACCGACTACTACTCCCCGCTGCGGTCCACGTTCGCGAGCGGGATGCACGCGGTCGTCGTGGAGACCGACCCGGACACCGCCGAGATCCGGGTGCTGCGGTACTGCGTCGTGCACGACTGCGGCACGCTGGTCAACCCGATGCTGGTCGAGGGGCAGATCCACGGCGGGGTGGCGCAGGGCGTGGGCGGGGCACTGTACGAGCGGATGGCCTACGACGAGAACGGCCAGCTGCTCAACGCGTCGTTCATGGACTTCCTCATGCCGTACGCCACCGAGGTCCCGGCGATCGAGACCGACCACCTCGAGACCCCCTCGCCGCTCAACGCGCTCGGCATCAAGGGCGCCGGCGAGGCCGGCGTCATCCCCGGCATGGCGGTCTTCGCCGCCGCGATCGAGGACGCCGAGGGCTTCCCCATCACCCGCATGCCCATCTCCCCCTCCGAGCTCTTCGAGCTCCGCGCCCAGCACGCCCAGCACGCTCAGCGCGCTCAGCCCACCGAGCCCTGAGTCCCCCTGATACCCACGGCGTGACACCGTGCCGACGAGAAGCCCACGGCGTCACACCGTGGGCAACGGGGATCGGCGTAACGCCGCACAGTGCGCCTTCCGAGCCAGCCACCCCTTGGATGCGCACGGTGTGACACCGTGCGCACCGGAAGGGCACGGTGTCACACCGTGCTCATCGGGGGTGCGCGTGACGCCCCACAGTTCCGCCGTTGCGGGCCAGGGCCGCGCGTCCGGCCGAGTGTGACGTTGCCGGGCTGATCCCCGGCGAGTGGGACGCTGGCGGCCTCATCCGGGCCGAGAGAGCCGGGCAACGTCGCAGTCGCGGTGATCATGGACGGAGGTGGGCCGGGCAACCGGGACGCCGGTCGGTGGGGCCTCGGGAGACCGGGCCCCGCCGCACTCCGGCGCGGTAGCGTCAGCGCAGGCAACCGGGCAGGGGAGGAAGCATGAAGGTCACGGGAACGGCAACCCTGCACGCGCCGGCCGATCGGGTGTGGGCGGCGCTGAACGATCCGGCGATACTCGTCCGGACGATCCCGGGATGCGAGCAGCTGGAAGCGGTCGGCCCGGACAAGTACCGGATGACGATCACCGCCGGGGTCGCCTCGATCAAGGGCACCTACCTCGGCGACGTCGAGCTGACCGACCCGCAGCCGCCGAACTCCTTCGTGCTCAAGGCCTCCGGGACAGGTGCGCCGGGCACCGTGAACGCCGACGTCACCGTGCGGCTGGAGGAGACCGGCGGCGGGACGACGAAGCTGCGCTACGACGCCGACGCCGTCGTGGGCGGCGCGGTCGGCGGCGTGGGGCAGCGGGTGCTCAGCGGGGTCGCGAAGAAGACCGCCGGGGAGTTCTTCGCCGCGGTGGACGCCGTCCTCGCGGAGGGCGAGGCCCCGGCGGCCGAACCGGCGCCGGCCGGCGAGCCGGCGACCGGCGCACCGGCCTCCGA
>JBKPQU010000074.1:0-13561 GCA_046734255.1 Actinomycetota bacterium | reverse complement strand
GATGACACAGCCGGCGGGGACGAACTGGGGGCTTGCTACGGAGGCGCGCTCGAGAGCGCTACTCAGCGACGGTGAGCGCGCGCAGCTCCTCTATCGCGAGGCCATCGAGCGGTTCGGCCGGACCGGCCTACGTCCCGAGCTGGCCCGCGCGCACCTTCTCTACGGGGAGTGGCTGCGGCGCGAGGGAGAACGTCGGGAAGCACGCGAGCAGCTTCGGACGGCGCACCAGATGTTTGCCGCCATTGGAATGGGAGCGTTCTCCGAGCGCGCCCGCCGCGAGTTGGTCGCGACCGGCGAGACGGTCCGAAAGCGAAGCGCTGAGACGCACGACGCGCTCACACCGCAAGAGGAGCAGATTGTCCGACTCGCCCGCGACGGTCTTTCCAACCGGGAGATCGGCATAGAGCTCTTCCTCAGCTCCCGCACCGTCGAATGGCATCTCCGCAAGGTGTACACGAAGCTCGGAATCAGCTCCCGTCGGGAGCTTTGGGCAGCGTTCTCGCGGCTAGCGGGCTCCTCATCGGCCTAGTTGGCGACCTGCCTGACCCGGCTGACCGACGCCGGTTACCGGCAGCGCGTGGTCTACCAGCCCGCCGACCGGTTCTGGCCGCTGCAATGGGCGGAAACCGGCATATTCCTGGCAGAGTCCGGGCTCATCAGCTGGTTCACCTTCTGGTGGGTCCGCAGACGACTCACCTGAACACCCGCGACTACGTGATCCCGGCCTTCCGGTCCAGTTCCTGCAGCAGGTCGTGCGCGGCCAGCTCGACGTCCTTGTGCCGCCACTCCGACGCCCGATAGACGCAGGCGATCAGGCCGCTGCGGTGGATGCGACGGAAGTCGCCGTACACGAACGCGTACCGCGCCTTCGTCCCGTCGGTCGCGCCTTCGGTCAGGCCGAGGTGCCAAGCCGCGTATTCTTCGAACGAATGCCCAGCCAGGAAGGCGTTCTCCGCATCGGCCCGCGGCTGCACGTCTCCCCAGTCGCTGTCCAGCACATACTGCCGGGAGCCGATCAGCGCCCGCGCCCGCTCCACCGCCGCCAGGTTCAGCTCGTACGAGGCCATGTGGACATCCTGCCCGATGGTGCCGTGCCGCCCGAGTCGGCGAGACCGCCGTGCTCAGCAGGCGTTCAGCGGCGACCTTTTTGTTCCGTCACGGCGTGCTGTCTACTGGACCGGTGACCACAGCGCCCACCTCAGCCCCTGCCGACATCGCGGCGGCCGTCGCCGCGGCCCGGGCCGCGTACGCCGCGGCCAATCCGCGCAGCGCCGAGCGGCACGCCCTGGCCCGGCGCTCGATGCCGGGAGGCAACACGCGCACGACGCTGTACTACGAGCCGTTCCCGCTGGTGTTCGCCGGAGGGCAGGGCGCTCGCCTCACGTCCCTCGACGGCCGCCGGTACACCGATTTCCTCGGTGAGTTCACCGCGGGCCTGTACGGGCACTCCCACCCGGTGATCCTGCACCGCATCCACGAGGTGCTCGACGCCGGGATCACACTCGGCGGGCAGAACGACTACGAGGCCCGGTTCTCCGCGGAACTGCGGCGTCGCTTCCCCTCGCTGGAGCTGCTGCGGTTCACCAACTCCGGCACCGAGGCCAACCTGATGGCACTGGCGGCGGCCACCGCGCACACCGGCCGCCGCGGGATCGTCGTCTTCAGCGGCGGCTACCACGGCGGGGTGCTGTCCTTCGCCGCCGGGAACGGGCCCACCAACGTGCCGCACGCCTTCCACGTCGCTGACTACAACGACGCGGCGGGTGCCGCCGCACTGATCCGCCAACTCGGCGACGGGCTCGCCGCGGTGCTCGTGGAACCCATGCTCGGCAGCGGCGGGAACATTCCCGCCACACCAGAGTTCCTCGGCACCCTCCGGGCCGAGACCGAACGCGCCGGGGCGCTGTTGATCCTCGACGAGGTGATGACGTCGCGGCTCTCGATCGGTGGCCTGCAGCGGCGGCTGGGCCTCGACCCGGATCTGACCACGCTGGGCAAGTATCTCGGCGGCGGCATGTCGTTCGGGGCGTTCGGCGGCCGGGCCGAGATCATGAGCCACTTCGATCCCTCGCACCCGAACGCCTGGCCCCACGCCGGCACGTTCAACAACAACGTCCTGACCATGGCTGCCGGTCTCGCGGGCCTGGAGGAAGTCCTCCACGAGGACGTGATCACCGAGCTGAACCAGCGGGGCGACCGGCTCCGGGACGCCCTCAACGCCGCCTTCCGCGAGGCGGGCGTGCCCCTGCAGGCGCTCGGGATCGGCTCGCTGATGACGATCCACGCCGTCACCGGTGAAGTGACCAGCCCCGCCGACCTCGCGCGAGCCCGCGACGACATCCAGGAGTTGCTCTTCCTGCACCTGATCGAGGAGGGCTTCTGGCTCGCCAGGCGGACGCTGATCGCGCTGAGCATCGCTGTCACCGACGACGACTGCGCGGCGCTGGTGGCATCCGTCCGGCGTTTCACCGATCGCTACGCGTCGCTACTGCGGACCTGACCGCCACCGGCGAGGCATCAGCCCGCGCGGTCGAGCATGCGGCGGCAGATGGGGGCTTGGCGCCAGTCAACCTGTGCAGACGCCGTCTGGCTGATCCCAGACCGGCGACGTCCTGGGCACGACTGGGACGACTGGGACGACTGGGACGCCTACGTTTGATTGCTTCCCGGTCGCTCGACTGTCGCGACCGCGAACCCGCCCCAGGCACGTCGAGTCGGCGCGTCCTCGCCGAGGGTGCGCTGATCGGAAAGCGAAAGCCCGCAAGATGCGAGCAGTTCGGCCAACCGTTCGCGGGACGGCGGGGTGCTGTCGACGCCGAACTTGAGCGTCTCTCCCGCGGCTCTTGTCGCCGCCCTGCCGTAACGCCAATACGGCGCACGCGACTCGAGTGCTTCGGTGGTGAAGTAGTCAAACGCGACGACGCTTCCCTGCGCTGTCGAAGCGATCCTCCGCAGGGTGTCCTCGACGGCCTTCCGGTCGAGGTACATGGTCACGCCCTCCCAGAGGAAGAGCGTTCGACCACCAGGGTCGAATCCTGCCGCGGTGAGGCGGGCGAGCCAGTCCTCCTTCTCGAAGTCCGCCGACACGAACGTCACCCCGCTGGAATCTATGCCTGCCTTCTTGAGCGTCTCGCGCTTGACCATCTGTGTTCGTGGAGAATCGACCTCGAACACACGCACCCGCGTGTCGTTCGGAAGTCGATAGGCGCGCGTGTCGAAACCCGCGCCGAGGATGACGAACTGCGCGACGTCGGGCAGGTACCTGTCGACAGCCCTGTCGAAGAACCAGATGCGTGCCGAGGCCTCGTACTGCGGGGGAACGTCGCCCTCGAAGGGGTATCTGAAGGCCCGCGGCACGTACCCGGTCAGCCGGTGCGCCAGCAACACAGGACGGGTCGTCAGGCTCAGTCCCAGGCGGGGGACGCCGGGCAGCACGCGGATCAGCCGGTCCGCCGCCTCGTCCTGCCTTGTCCTGAAGTTGTGCTCGGTGAACCGGGCGGACAGCGGGCCCTGCGCCGTCCCGGACACACCAGTGCGGCCGGTGGCGATGGTCTTGCCCACCCACACGATGTAGCCGATCACGATCAGCGGAGACATCAGGGTGCAGAGAATGTAGAAGGTCACCCGTGAGACGAGCTTGCGCAACGCCATGCCGTCGAGTGTGGCATCGGCAGTCTCGCGCGCCATCCTGCGCCGATCAGCCGGGTTGCAGGAACCGCTCTTCGGACATGGAGCAGGTCTTGGCGACCTTGGTGATGTCCTCGCGCGCGCCGCGGGCCGCGGTGGCGGCTCGTGCTGTGTCGCCCTTGCGCTGGGCGGCTTCGACGGAATGCAGGTGGGAGTGAAGTTGCGCGGCGGCGTCGTGGAGTGTCGGGTCCCTCAGTTGGGGGACTCGCGTGTCCAGCCGCGCCGCGATGTCGCGGGCCTGTTGCTGGCTGGGCACGCCGGTCAGCCCGGCGCCCGCCAGGTCGGCGGCCAGGTCGTTGCACTGAGCGGCCATCTCGGCCGGGCTCAGGCGGCCCGCGCAGCCCGCGGCGAGCAGCACAGTGCCGGCGAGGATCAGGACGGCGGAGCGCTTTCCCGGTCTGCCGGTGGCGACTGGGACCGTGGTCGGATGTCGTGGCGTGTCCGTCCTCCTATCCCCCGAGTAGCAGTCCGAGGGCGCCGAGGGTGAAGGTGACCATCACCGCGAGCAGCGGGATCTGCGACAGCACGGGGTGGCCGCCGCCGGGGGTCTTTTCGGCGAGGGCGATGGCGCGGTCGTGGGCGAGGATGACACCGAGAATATGCGCGGTGACGATGGCGCCGACCTGGACGAGGGCGATGGTCCGGGTGCTGACGAGGGTGTAGTCGACCCCTCGGCCGGTGACGCCGAGCACGTTCAGCCCGGTACCGAAGGGGTCGCTGGCCAGGATGAAGGTGGTCTGACCGTCGAAGATCAGCAGTGAGAAGTAGTGGGCGATCGCGTAGCCGGCCGCGATGGGGATCATGGTGTGGGCGTACCGGGCGGCCGCTTCGTGATATCGACCTGCCACCCCGCTCAGCGCGCAGCCGGTCAGGTAGAGCAGGCCGACCAGGGTCACCGCACCGGCCAGCGCCACCGTCGAAGGGCGAACCGCGGTCTCCCCGGCCAGCCCGGGCCCGTCCTGCCAGAACGTGGTGCGGCTCAGTCCGTCGAAGGCGGTCGATCCCACCAGCACGATGACCACGGCGGCGACCCAGGGCAGCATGGGCTGGGCGGCGACTCCGTTGAGCGGGCTGCGGAGCACCAGCTGCCCGTCCTCCCGACGTCCCAGGGGCGACATCCGACCGAGGAAGCGGGAGTAGACCTCGAATCCCTCGCCCTGGGCGAACCACCCCGGCCCGAACACAGCGGCGGCGGCGAGGTGCACGGCTGCGTACACGACCAGGAAGACGCCCACCCGGAGGGGGTCGCTGCGTTCCGGGGCGACCAGCTCCACCCACGCCCACGCCAGCAACGACACCGCCGCCGGCCAGTACCCAACCCGCGGCAGGATCCGGGCCGCACGCGGTGGCCCGACGACCCGGCGCAACCCGGAGTAGATGGTCCGCAGCGGGTTGACCCGTCCCCACACCGGCCCCAGCAGCAGGCTCACCGGGACGATGCCCACCCAGAACGTCACGTACAGCGTCCACGGCGCCAGATTGCGCGGCACCTCGGACGGACCGAAGAAGGCCACCACGACCACCAGGACGGCCGCACCGAGAACCAGCGCACGCAGGACCGCGGTCAACCGGGGACTGTCGATCATGCTCTGCACACCGGGTGGCAGCGGTCGGCCTGCCCGAGCGCCGGTCAGTCTCGGTCGCCGCCACAGGACACCGAGAGCAACGAAGGAGGCGACCAGCGCCAGACCACCACCGATGATCACATACAGGACCGGGAGAGGCAGGTCGGCTCGGGTCCCGACGCCGTGGCTCAGCACGGTTACGCGACCTGCAGCTGCGCCAACCGCAGTTGCCGGGACTCCAACTCCACCTCGAAGACACCCGGGATGCTCGCAGTGAACGTCAACCGCGCCGGGCCGTTCGGCGTCACGTCCACCGACTTGTCGTAGCCGTGCAGATGGACCTCATCGGAGACGTCGCTGCTCACCACCAGCTGCACCGTGCTGCCCTGACGCACCTTCACCCGGCCCTTCGGGCCGGTCACCTTCCACTTGCTCACCGACACCGTGACCACCTGGTCCACACCCGGTGGCAACGTGCGCGCCGGGGCCTGCGTGGGTGACGCCGACGTTGTGGGCGTGGGTGTCGTTGCCGTGGGGGGGTTCACGGTCTGCGTCGACGAGGGGCTCGGCTGCTCCGTGGAACCGCCCCCGGCACAACCGCTCAGCATGACGCCGCCGAGCAGGCCCACCAGGCAAGCTCGGCGGACCGGCAGCATTCAACCTCCGGGCGTGTACCCGACCCGGCGGGCGCCGCCGAGCATCCCGGCATTATGCCTCAGTGATCCGAGCCGGGTGCTGAGCGGCCGCGTGCTCCACGACCCGGGCCAGAGCGCCCAGGCCCACGGTCAGTGCCTGGCGTTCCTCTGCCGTCATTGCCGAGAACATCGCGTGATGCCGCTGGCGTAGGTCCCGCCCGATCCGTTCGGCGGCTAGCCTTCCCGCCTCGGTCAGCTCCAGCCGGGTGATGCGCCGGTTGGCCGGATGACGCTCCCTGGTGAGCCACCCGCGCGCCGCCATCCCGCTGACCAGACGGCTCACGGTGCTCTTCTCCAGCCCGAGCAGATCGGCAAGCTCCTGCTGGGACATGCCCTCGGAGACGCTCAGTTCACCGAGTGCCAGCACCTCGGACAGGGACGCACGGATCCCCCCGTGGTCGTGCGGCTCGAGCAGCGCACCGAAGCGGGCGAACCGGCGCAGCAGGTCGCTCAGGACGTCGTCGGGAAACGACGTGCCCGAACCGGGAACCAGTCCGCCAGGCTGCCCAGACTCCACGGTTGCGCCGTACAACTTTGCCTGCCTATCCTGTCGGGGCCAGAGTTGTGTCGTACAACTATAGGGGATCTCATGACCACTCAGACAGACCGGGGGCACTCCGGCTGGCACGCCCGGATGCGCGGTCTGCACGAGGGGATGTTCGGGCTGGCCCACCACGCGGGCTGGTACGACCGAATCGCCGGGCGGGTGAACGCCCCCCTCTACCGGCACGTGGCGGCCGATGTCGCCGGCGCCGACCTGCCGGCGGGCGCCGTCGTCCTCGACGTCGGAACAGGCCCGGGCCGGGTACCCCTGCTGATCGCGGAACGGTGCCCGCACGTGCGAGTCGAGGGGATCGACCTGTCCGACGAGATGATCCAGCAGGCCCGCACACGAGCTACGGCCGCGATGGCGGACGACCGGGTGCGTTACGCCGTGGCGGACGTCGCGGCCCTGCCCTATCCGGACCACTCCGTCGACCTCGTGGTGTCCACGCTGAGCCTGCATCACTGGGCCGACATCCCAGCCGGACTGGGCGAGATCCGCAGAGTGCTCAAGCCGGGCGGGAGCGCCTGGATCTACGACATCAAGCGAGTCCTCAACCGCGTCGCCACTCGCGCAACTGCCAACGGAATGACCGCGGGCGTCGAAACCTTCGGGCGCCCGAGCACCGGCCGGACGACCCCGGCCAGCCTGCTGGCCCGGACAGCCGGCCGGTTCCTCGGACGCCTGCGCATCCAGGCCTAAGGACTTCCGGGAGCGACCCCATGACCACCGTGACGATCACCGAAAGGCCCCTGACGATCGAGGATCTGCTCGCGGTGATCGACGGCGCGCGAGTTGAGCTGGATGACGGGGTACGGGCCAGGATCGTGGCCGGCCGTGCCGTCGTGGAACGGGCACTCGACGCCGGGGACGCCGTGTACGGCGTGACGACCAACGTCGGCCACGGCAAGGACACGCGGCTGAGCGAGGCAGAGCTTCGCGGCCAGCAGCTGTTCCTCGTCATGTCGCACAGCGGCGGGGTCGGGCCGTCCCTGCCGACCGAGGTCGTGCGCGCTGCTCTTGCTGTCCGCCTGAACGGCATTGCCCGCGGGGGGTCGGGGGCGGCGGAAGCGGTCGCCGACGTCCTGGCGGCGATGCTGAACGCCGGCGTCCACCCCGTGGTACCTGAAACCGCGTCGGTGGGGGCGGCCGACATCGGCCAGATGGCCGAAATTGCACAGGTCGCCATCGGTAGGGGCCGCGCCGAACATGACGGCCAGGTCCTGCCCGGCGGCGAGGCTCTTCGTCGGGCGGGGATCGCACCACTGCTGCTCGGCGGCAAGGATGGGCTGGCGTTGATCTCGGCCAACGGCGTATCGGTCGGCTGGGCGGCACTGGTCGTTGCTCGGGCCGCGCGGGTGGCCGACGCTGCGGACGTGGCCGCGGCGCTGTCGATGGAGGCGACCGGGGCCAACCCATCGGTTCTGCAGGCCGCGGTAGGGCGGGCCAAGCCCATCCCAGGGCAGGTGGCGGCTGCGGACCACCTCCGCGCCCTGCTCGCGGGGAGCCAGCTGTTGCGCCCGGGTGCGGCCCGGTCGGTCCAGGACGCGCTGTCGTTCCGGGTCGTGCCACAGGTCCACGGGGCTCTTCGTGAGTACGTCACCGCCGCTCGGCACGCGGTCGCGATGGAGGTCAACGCCGCCGCCGACAACCCGCTCGTGTCCGTGCCGGACCAGACGCTGATCAGCAACGGAAACTTCCACCCGATCGTGCTGGCCATCGCGTTCGACGCTCTGCGGATCGCCCTTGCCCACGTCGGGCAGCTGAGCGAACGCCGGATGGCCCACCTCTGGGACGCCTTCTTCGCACAAATGACCGGAGGGCCGCCGCCAACCGTGGCCTACGGCCTGCAACTGCGCTACCCGGCTGCGGCCCTGTTCCCCGAGCTGAAGCAGCTCGCCGCGCCCGCGACCCTCGACACGCCGCCGCTGGACCTCGGCGTCGAAGACCATGCCACCGGCGCGCCGCTCAGCGTCCGCAAGACGGACGCCGCGCTGGGCCTGCTGGAGGACCTCCTGGCGATTGAGCTGCTCCTGGCCCGCGACGTACTGACAACGGCACAGAGCGGGCCGGTGCTGGGCGCAGGCACGGCAGCGGTCCTGCAGACCGTCGAGCAGGCGATCGCCACCGCCGACCCCCGACCGGACGCCGTCCACCGAGTCCTCCGAGACCATTTCCCTGGCCGTCCCGCGACCAGGCAGGAGAACAGTCCACCTGCACCGTGAGACCGACTACGGGAGCTGCGCACGGCCCGGATGCGGTGGTCGGATCTGCCCGATACGTTCCTGGGATGATGGCGCCGCATCGCACCGGCCACCGCTGATGCCGGACCTGTTCGATGGGCCGCTGCTGGCTGATCGCTACAGCTTGGGTCGGCTGCTCGGGCGGGGTATGGCCGGTGACGTGCGCCTCGCCCGGGATGAGCATCTCGGCCGGACGGTGGCCGTGAAACTGCTCATCCCGAGCACCCAGGGAGACCTGGCGGATCCGATCCGTTTCCGGGCCGAGGCGATAGCCGCGGCGCGCGTGAGCAGCCCCTATGTGGTGTCGGTGCTCGATATCGGCGAACACGAGGGGCACCCCTTCCTCGTCATGGAAGCGTTGAGCGGGCTGACCTGGGCCGACGAGCTGAGGGCTTCCCGCCCGGCGGACGCGCGAGTGTTCGCTGTCGTCGACGACGTGCTCTGCGGTCTGGCGGCGGTGCACGCGGCGGGCGTCGTGCACCGCGACGTGAAACCGTCCAACGTCCTGTTGAGGGACAACGGCACGGCCCAGCTCGGCGACTTCGGCATCGCCCAGGCGGTGGATCTGGCCGGGATCACACTCCCCGGCACGGTCGTGGGCAGTTTCGGCTACGTGGCGCCGGAACGCCTCTACGGTGAGATCGCCACCCCCGCCAGCGACGTCTGGTCTGCCGGTGTGCTGCTCTACGAGAGCCTCGCCGGCCGCAGACCGTTCGGTGGTGATGCTCCCCTCACGGTGGCCGCGGCCGTGCAACGCGGCACCCACCCTCCCCTTCGGAGCCTGCGGCCGGATCTGCCGGAAGCGATTTGCTCCGCGGTCGAGGCGGCACTGAGTGCGGACCCGGCCGCACGCCCGTCGGCCGTGGACCTCCGCACCGGCCTGGCCGAGGACCATCCGGAGACCGCGGAGCACGATCGTGACGGCTATGCCGCGGTCCTTCTCCACTCGCCGAGAGTTGCGGGTGCGGTCGAGTTGCTGGCGCAGTGGCTGACCCCGCCGGACGCCGACCTGACGGTTGCGATCAAGCAATCACGCGGACATCGGGCGCGGGCCTGGGCGGCGCCCGGCCTCGTCCTGGCCGCGGTCGTCGCGGCGATCCTGGTAGTGGCCGGTGGGTCTGGGACCGGCGGCCCTGGGGATCCGACGCCGGCCTCTCGGGCCGGAGCTGCCGCACCGATCACGCCGTCCGTTCCTGAGCCCGACCCGACACATTCCGCCCAGCTTGCTGGTTCCCCACCAGGAACGGAACTGGACCCCGCATCCGCTCGCGGCTCGGCGGCGACCCCCGTGTCTGGCACCTCTGAGGCCATCACCGGACGGCAGGGTCCGGCCTCCCTGGACCGGGAACCGAAGGACCACGCGGGCAAGGCAGACAAGGGCAAGGGCAAGGAGAAGAAGCACAAGGGCGGGAAGAAGAAGAAGGCGTAAGCACCTAGGTCATCACCCACGACACAAACTTGACAAGTTCACTTGAGATTTCGGAGTCCAGTGTCGCGGACGTGAGACGGCAACGGCGTCCCCACCCAAGCCGGGCTAGAGCTCCAATACCTCTTGCTGCGTGGAGGAGCACGCGAGGTCAGCGTCAACGATGGAGCCGGGGGCCGCCGGCGACCGATAGGTAAGTCTTGATGCATCGGCAAGCAGGGCCTGATAGGCCGAGCGTGCCACGAGAGTGTGGAATGCCTTGGCGAACACATCTGGATCACGATCGAGCCGATCCAACTCGTCGCGCAGGGCGTGCAGCCGGTCTTGGATGAACTCCAGTGCGAAGAGGTCGGATTCTCCCGCGAGTTCGACGCCCTGATCAGGTTCCCCAAGGTCAAGCGACTCCATGCCCCCCGTTGCAGGGGACGACCACAGCAGCTCGAGACCGATCAGGACCGCCGCTGCGAGCATCAGGGAGAGGATCTCCATCCGTAGCCTCAACCTCGAGGAGCGTTTCCGCCATCGTATGTGCACGGGCCTCGGTCCGAGACGGCTGAGAGGCTGGGTGATGGCGTACGACCCCTTCGCTGCCGGCCCGTTCGAGGTGGCGTCCCGCGCGATCGAGGCTCACGACACGGCCCGCGACCGCAATGCCACCCTCGACGGGACCGGCAGGTCAGGGCCGGCATCGATGGGAGCGTTCGGGCTAGACATCGGGCGCGTCAGGTCGGCGCGCATCAGTAGACGGTGTAGCCGCCGTCGATGACGAGCACGGACCCGGTGACGAACGCCGCCGCTGGAGAGCAGAGGTAGACCACGGTCGGCGCGATCTCCTCCGGCATCGCGTAGCGCTGCTGCGGGGCGTCCTCGATCCACATCCGGCGCAGGTCCGGCCGGTCGACCGGTGCCATCTCGGTCTTCACGTATCCCGGCGCCACCGCATTGACCCGGATGTTGTCCGGCGCCCACTCGGCGGCCAGCGACTTGGTCAGCTGGTGCACCGCCGCCTTCGAGGCGTTGTAGGGGGCCTGCGCCTGCGGCCGGTTGACGATCAGGCCGGAGATGGACCCGATGTTGACGATCGACCCGCCGCCACCGGCGCGAAGATGGCGCCCGGCCGCGAGGCTTACCTTCCACACTGCCCGGACGTTGAGGTCGAAGACCTGCTGCCACTGCTCGTCCGTCGCGTCCCATGCCGGCTCGTGGAAGCACGTGCCGGCGTTGTTCACCACGATGTCGAGCCCGCCGAGCGCCTCGACCGCCTCATCGACCGAGCGCTGCACGTCGTCGTCCTTCGACAGGTCGGCGCCGATGCCGTGGGCGTACACCCCGGCCTCCGCCAGGCGCTTGATCGCCGCCTGGTTGGCGTCGACGCTGCGGCCGACGAAGGCGACGGAGGCGCCACAGTCGGCCAGCGCCTGGGTGAACGCGAACCCGAGCCCCCGGTTTCCGCCGGTGATCAGCGCCTTCTTGCCGTCAAGGGAGAACGCGGCCAGGCCGCGCGGGACGTCGGTCACGGCTGCACCACCGCCTTGAGGGAGCCGGGCGTGAGGTCGGCGTTGAGCGCTTCCTCCGCGTGGTCGAGGTCGAACCGGCCGGTGACCAGCGATGCCAGGTCGACCTGCTTCGTCGCGGCCAGGTGCGCGGCGACCGGCCAGGTGTCGGTGTACCGGAAGACCCCGGTCACGTTCAGCTCCCGATTCTGGATCACCGGGATCGGCAGCGGGATCTCATCCGCGCCCATGCCGACAAGCACCACCCAGCCCCCGCCGCGGACCGCGGTGATGCCCGCCTTGACCGCGGGGGTCGCGCCCGAGCAGTCGATGAAGGCGTCCACGCCGAGGTCGGCCAGGGACTCGGTCATCGGGTCGAGCGTGGTGGTCGCGCCGTACCGCTCGGCCATCGCACGCCGCTCTGGCACCGGGTCGGTGACGATGATCTGCGCCGCGCCGAACGCCTTGGCGGCCTGGGCGGCGATCACGCCGATCGGCCCGGCGCCGGCGATGAGTACCCGTGAGCCCGGCACGATCTGCGCCTTGCGGCTGGCCCAGATGCCGACCGACAGCGGCTCGAGGAGCGCGGCGACGTCGTCCGAGACCGAGTCCGGCACCGGGTGCGCGAACGGCGCCTGGATCGTCACGTACTCCTGGAACGCGCCGTCGACCGGCGGGGTCGCGTAGAACTCCATGAAGGGGCAGAGGTTGTAGCGGCCCGCGGAGCACTGCGCGCAGACCCGGCACGGGCGCTGCGGCTCGATCGCGACCCGCTCGCCGATCCGGCTGTCCGGCACGCCTGCACCCACGGCGGCGATGCGGCCCGACGCCTCGTGCCCGAGCACCAGCGGGGCGTCGACGACGAAGTCGCCGATCCGGCCCTCCCGGTAGTAGTGCACGTCCGAGCCGCAGACCCCGACCGACGCCACCTTGATCAACACCTCGTCGTCGGCGGGCACCGGCACCGGCCGCTCCTCGACCCGCACCTCCCCCTGGGCGGCCAG
Organism: Actinomycetota bacterium; assembly: GCA_046734255.1. Taxonomy (GTDB): domain Bacteria; phylum Actinomycetota; class Actinomycetes; order Actinomycetales; family Kineosporiaceae; genus JBKPQU01. The sequence continues at coordinate 904 of JBKPQU010000074.1, read as the reverse complement.
GACCGAGGCACGCATCGTGCGCGGGATGTTCGTGCTGTTCGCATCCGTGCTCATGACATCTCCTCCTTGCTCTCCTTGTCACGATTCTGGCGTCGCGGCGAAGAGACGACGACCGATGACGACAAAGGTCGCGCCGGCGGCGAGCAGATCGCCGATGCTCGCCCCGGTGACCTGGGGGCGGGATCAACCGAAGTCGAGCTGGGCGAGTTCGGTCCGGGAGCTCACCGCGACCTCGGCGAAGACGTTCCGCAGGTGGAACGCCACCGTCCGAGTGGACACCCGGCATTGGGCGGCGACGTCCTTGTCCGACAGCCCGGCGCTGACGAGTTTGGCCACCCTGCGCTCCGACCGCTAGCCCTGAACGTCCCTGCCGACGCGGTGGCGCACCGGATCAAGGACTGGGCTGACTCTGGGACCCGCGTCAGCTTGCGCTGGGTGGCAGCGTGATGATGAGGGCGCGTCCGAGCGAACCCCTGGTGGGGAGTTCTGTGGTCTCGAAGCGACGACCGGGGAGCAGGGCCGTGAGTTACGAGACGCTCGGCTGACCGCTGCCGTGCTCGAAGAGAACGATGTGAACCCACTGGTCGTCCGATGGCCGCCGCCACTTCTGGTTGGTGAATGCCGCCGTCGCACAGCCTGAGTACAACCCCATCTCGGGCTGATAGTTGGTCACGACGAGGCACGGCCCGTGCCAGGCCGACAGCTCGCGTGCGGCTGACACAAGGGAAGTACGCTCGGCCGTCACCGTCGCGAAACTCCCGTTCGTCACGACGCGATAGTCGGTGACGGCGATCAGGGTGGCTCTGTCACCGCCGTCCCTGGCACCGCCGCCGTTGCAGCCCCGGCCGGTCCGGCGGCGGCCGGCGTGCGCCGGAAGGGCGGGCGCATCCCCGAGGGGTATGGG
>JBKPQU010000073.1:0-14996 GCA_046734255.1 Actinomycetota bacterium | reverse complement strand
GTGTCCAGCAGCGTGCCGCCCGCATCCAGGAAGTCGTGCAGCTGGCCGGCCGCCTCGATCTCGTCGGTGTCCCGCCCCCAGGTCATCGTGCCCAGGCCGAGTCGGGAGACCAGCAGACCGCTGCGGCCGACCCGTCGCTGTTCCATGGCCGATCAAGGTATCGGCTGCGGGTGCCTCAGCCGGCACCGGTACTGTCTGCGCACGTGAGCGCCTCGCTGAGTTACGTCGATGCGACGATTCTCGGGGTGGTCGAGGGGCTCACCGAGTTCCTCCCGGTCTCCAGCACGGGCCACCTCACCGTGGCGGAGAGCCTGCTGGGCCTGACCGTGAACGACCCGGCGGTGACCGCCTTCACGGCGATCATCCAGTTCGGGGCGATCATCGCGACGTTCGTGTACTTCCGCCGGGACTTCGTCCGGCTGATCACGGCCTGGGTGCGCGGACTGGCCTCGGCCGAGGCGCGCAGCGACCCGGACTACCGGTTCGCCTGGAGCGTGATCGCCGGATCGCTGCCGATCCTGGTCGTCGGGTTCCTCGCCCGCGACCTGGTCTCCGGTCCGCTGCGAAACCTGTGGGTGGTCGCGGTCGCGCTGGTGGCCTGGAGCGGCGTGATGTACATCGCGGACAGCCGGGCACGTCAGAAGTACGGGGAGGAGGAGCTGTCGCTGCGCAAAGTGGTCGTGATCGGCCTGGTGCAGTGCCTGGCGCTCGTCCCGGGGGTGTCCCGCTCGGGTGCGACGATCTCCGCGGGCCTGCTGCTCGACGCCACCCGGGTCGCGGCCACCCGGCTGTCCTTCTTCCTGGCGATCCCCGCGCTCACCGCGGCGTCGCTGTTCGAGCTGAAGGACGTCAACGCCTCGGTGGTCGGCTGGGGGCCGCTGGCCTGGGGCACGGTGGTGTCACTGGTCGTCGCCTACGCCACGATCGCCTGGCTGCTGCGATTCGTCGCAGGGCACCGGCTGACCGTCTTCATCGTCTACCGGGTCGCCGCCGGCCTGCTGCTCGCGGCCCTGCTCGCGTCCGGGCTGGTCAGCGCCACCTGATCGCCACCTGATCGCCGCCTGATCGCCGCAGCCGCGCTCACGTAGGCTGCTCGCGTGCCCACCGTCCTGCTCGTTCGTCACGGGCGTACCGCCGCGAACGCGGACGGCGTCCTGGCCGGATGGACGCCCGGGATCGGGCTGGACTCCACGGGCCACGAGCAGGTCGCTCGGCTGGCGTCCCGGCTTGCCGGGCTTCCGCTGGTCCGGCTCGTCACGAGCCCGCTGCAGCGCTGTCACCAGACGATGACCGCGCTGCGCGCCGTCCCCGGACCCGCCGACCGGCCGAGGCCGGCACCGGACGTCGACCACCGGCTGGGCGAGTGCCGGTACGGCGACTGGACCGGCCGCTCGCTCAAGGATCTGGCCAAGGACCCGCTGTGGCGGGTCGTGCAGGCGCACCCGTCCGCGGTGACGTTCCCCGGCGAGCAGGGCGAGTCGATGCTCGGCATGCAGCTGCGCGCGGTGGAGGCGGTGCGCGAGCACGACGCGGCCGTCGCGGCGGCCCACGGCCCGGATGCCTTGTGGCTGGCCGTCTCGCACGCCGACGTGATCAAGGCGGTGCTCGCCGACGCGCTCGGCATGCACCTCGACGCGTTCCAGCGGATCGTGATCGACCCCTGCTCGGTCTCGGTGGTGCACTACACGCCGCTGCGCCCCTTCACCGTGCGGGTCAACGACACCGGCGGCGATCTCGCCGGACTCCTGCCGCCCAAGCCCCGTCGGCGCGGCCGCCCGGCGGCGCGCTCGTCCGACGCCACCGTCGGCGGTTCGCCGGGCGCGAGAACCCTTGCCCGGGCGGCGCGGGCCAGGACGACGCCGTAGGGTCAACCGCATGGCTCGCCAGGTGTACGAGTACGACCGGCCGGAGCGCTTCGTCGCCGGCACGGTCGGGGAGCCGGGCTCGCGAACCTTCTTCCTCCAGGCCCGCAACGGCTCGTACGTCACGACGGTGTCGCTGGAGAAGCAGCAGGTCGCCGTCCTCGCCGAGCGGGTGGACGATCTGCTGGACGAGGTGCTGCGCAGCAGTGGCGGGTCTGCGCCGATCCCCGCGGTGACCCCCGCGGAGGCCGAGGACTCCGGCGGCCTCGACACCCCGATCGAGCGCGAGTTCCAGGTGGGCACGATGAGCCTTGCCTGGGACCGCGAGGCGCAGCTGATCGTGATCGAGTGCTTCGAGATCTCCGGCGGCGAGGTCCCGGACGCGGAGGACCTGCCGGACTCCGACGAGGACGCCACCGGCGCGGTCCTCCGGGTCTCGCTCACCGGGTCGGCGGCCCGCGCGTTCGCCAAGCGTGCGCTCGCGGTCGTCGCCGCCGGCCGCCCGCCCTGCCCGTTCTGCGGCAACCCGCTCGACGTCGAGGGCCACATCTGCCCCCGGGCCAACGGGTACCGGCGCTGAACCCTGAAGCCGTGCCGGACCGACCAGCGCGCCTCAGCGACCAGGCCGTGCTGGAGGTGCTGGCGCGCGGGGAGATCGACGTCCTCGGCCGGCTCGTCGAGGCCAGCAACGCCACCCTGTACTGCGAGGTGAGCCTGGACGGCGTGTCCGTGCACTGCGTCTACAAGCCGGTGGCGGGGGAGCGGCCGCTGTGGGACTTCCCCGAGCGCACCCTGGCCCGCCGGGAGGCGGCCGCCTACCTGCTGTGCGTGGCGTGCGGGTGGACGGTCGTCCCGCCGACCGTGCTGCGCGAGGGGCCGTTCGGCCCCGGCAGCGTCCAGCACTGGATCGAGGCGGCCGAGCCGCCACCGCCCGGAGCGCGGGGCCCGGCGGCGGCCGAACCGGGAGCCGGCCTGGTCGACGTCGTACCGGCCGGCGCCATCCCGGACGGGTGGCTGCGGGTGATCGATGCCGAGGACTACGACGGTGAAGCGGTGAGCCTCGTCCACGCCGACGACGAGGACCTGCGGACGATGGCCGTCTTCGACGCGATCGTGAACAACGCCGACCGCAAGGGTGGGCACGTGCTGCGCGACCCCTGGGGGGTGGTCTGCGGGGTGGACCACGGCCTGACCTTCAACACCGCGCACAAGCTGCGCACGGTGCTCTGGGGATGGGCCGGGGTGCGGCTGCCCGAGGAGGCCCGGAGCGCGTGCACCCGGGTGGCCGCCGACCTTGTGGAGGACACGTCGCTGCGCCGCGGGCTGTGCGGGTTGCTCACGGCCGCCGAGGTCGAGCGGACCGCGACCCGCGCGGACGCCCTTGCGCAGGCCGGCCGGTTCCCGCGCCCGCGGTCGGGACGGCCGAACATCCCGTGGCCGGCGTTCTGAAGTTAGGCTCCGACCGTGATCAGCTGGCCCGCGCCGTCCGTGCCCGCTCTGCCCGGACGGGGTGAGCCGGTTCGCCTGCGGGACACCGCGACCGGCCGGATGGTCCCGGCCGCGGCCGGAGGCGTGGCCACGCTGTACGTCTGCGGGATCACCCCCTACGACGCCACCCACCTCGGCCACGCCGCCACCTACGTCGCGTTCGACCTGCTGCACCGCGCCTGGCTGGACGCCGGGGTGGAGGTGCGGCACGTGCAGAACGTCACCGACGTGGACGACCCGCTGCTCGAGCGGGCCACCGCCCGCGGCGAGGACTGGCGGGAGCTCGCCGACCGGGAGACGGCGCTGTTCGCCCAGGACATGGCCGCACTGTCGGTGCTGCCGCCGGCGGTCTACCTCGGCGCGACCGAGACGATCCCGCTCGTCGTCGCCGCGTGCGAACGGATGCTGAGCGCCGGCCAGGCCTACCGGCTGGACGGCGACCTCTACTTCGACGTCGCCTCAGACCCCTACTTCGGCGAGGTCACCCACCTGGACCGCGTGACGATGCGCGGGCTGTCCGCCGAGCGCGGCGGAGACCCGGACCGCCCCGGCAAGCGCGACCCCCTGGACCCGCTGCTGTGGCGCGGGCGCCGTCCCGGGGAACCGTCGTGGGACGGCGGGCAGCTCGGCCCCGGCCGGCCGGGATGGCACATCGAGTGCGCGACGATCGTCCTGGAGCATCTCGGGATGTCCTTCGACGTCCAGGCCGGCGGGTCGGATCTGCGGTTCCCGCACCACGAGATGGGGGCCGCGCACGCGCACGTGCTGACCGGTACCCGGCCGTACGCCCGGGTCTACGCGCACTCCGGCATGGTCGGGTACGGCGGTCAGAAGATGAGCAAGTCGCTGGGCAACCTCGTGCTGGTCTCCCGGCTCCGGGACGATGGGGTCGACCCCGCGGCGATCCGGCTGGCGATCCTGGCGCACCACTACGGCCGGGACTGGGAGTGGACGCCGGAGGTGCTCACCGAGGCGGAGAAGCGCCTCGACCGGTGGCGGCAGGCCACCTCGCGCGACGCCGGGCCGCCCGCCGGGGACGTGCTCGCCCAGGTCCGCCGCCACCTCGCCGACGACCTCGACGCGCCGAAGGCCCTGGCCGCGATCGACGCCTGGACGGAGCTCCCGCTGGAGGCCGACACCGCGGACGACGAGGCTCCCGACCTGGTCGCGCGCACGGCCGACGCGTTGCTCGGCGTGCGGCTCTAGCCTCGGGTCGGGCCGTCGTCGCGGCGGCGGAGGTAGCGCTCGAACTCCCGGGCGATCGCCTCGCCGCTGGCCTCGGGCAGCTCCGCGGTGTCCTTGGCCTCCTCGAGCTGGCGGACGTACTCGCCGATCTCGCCGTCGGCCTCGGCCAGCTCGTCGACACCGCGTTCCCAGGCCCGGGCGTCCTCGGGCAGGTCCTCCAGCGGGATGCTGACGTCGAGCAGCTCCTCCACGCGGTGCAGCAGCGCGAGCATCGCCTTCGGCGAGGGTGAGCCGCTGACGTAGTGCGGTACCGCCGCCCACAGCGACAGCCCGGGCAGCCCTGCCGTGCGGGCCGCGTCGTGCAGCACCCCGACGATCCCGGTGGGCCCCTCGTACCGGGAGGGCTCGAGCACGAGACGGGACATCAGCCGGGAGTCGTCGCTGGTCGTGCTGATCGGGATCGGCCGTGTGTGCGGGACGTCGGCGAGCAGTGCCCCGAGCGTGACCAGGGTGTTCACCTTCAGCCGGTCGGCATGGCCGAGGAGTTCCGTACAGAACGCCCGCCAGCGCATCGACGGCTCGATCCCGCGGACCAGCACGACGTCGCGGGGGTACCCCGGCGGCCTGGCCCAGAACAGCCGGGTGGTCGGCCAGGTGATCCGGCGCGGCCCGTCGCCGTCGACGTGCACCTGGGGCCGGTTGACCTGGAAGTCGTGGTAGTCCTCGGGGTCCAGCTCGGTGATCGGGTGCGCGTCCCAGACCCGCTCCAGATGGGCCAGCGCACCGCTGGCCGCCTCACCGGCGTCGTTCCACCCTTCGAATGCCGCCACCATCACCGGGTCCCTCAGCTCGGGCACCTCAGTCGGCTCACTCACCCGTCCTCCTCAGCCCTGGCGGCACCCGCGGCCACCGGGGCGCTGTTGCCAGCCTACGGTCGCCGCCTGGCCGACCCGGCACATGCCTCACCCCGCGCGCGGCCCGCCCGCCGGGCGGGGTCCCCGGCCGCCGGTTTGATCGGCGCATACACTGTCCCGGATGACCTCCCGCGGCGATCTGCTCCGGGCCGCTCTGGCTGAGCGCGTCGTGGTCGCGGACGGCGCGATGGGCACGATGCTCCAGGCGGCCGATCCCACGCTGGACGACTTCGACGGTCACGAGGGCTGCAACGAGGTCCTCAACGCCACGCGTCCCGACATCGTCCGCTCGGTGCACGACGCGTACCTCGCCGTCGGGGTCGACTGCATCGAGACCAACACGTTCGGAGCCAACCTCGGCAACCTGGGCGAGTACGGCATCGCGGATCGGATCGGTGAGCTGGCCGAGGCCGGGGCACGGATCGCCCGGGAGGCCGCGGATGCCTGGAGCACCCCCGAGCAGCCGCGGTTCGTGCTGGGCTCGGTCGGCCCGGGGACCAAGCTCCCATCACTGGGTCACGCGCCGTACGCCGCGCTGCGCGACGCCTACGCCGAGGAGGTCGCGGGGCTGATCGCCGGCGGCGTGGACGCCGTGCTGGTGGAGACCGCGCAGGACCTCCTGCAGGCCAAGTCCGCGGTCGTGGGCGCGAAGCGGGCGCTCGCCGAGGCCGGGGCCGACCTGCCGGTCTTCGCCCAGGTCACCGTCGAGACCACCGGCACGATGCTGCTCGGCAGCGAGATCGGTGCCGCGCTGGCCGTGCTGGAGGCGCTCGGCATCGACGGGATCGGCCTGAACTGTGCCACCGGCCCGTCGGAGATGAGCGAGCACCTGCGCCACCTCGCGCGGCACGCGCGGGTGCCGGTGACCTGCATGCCGAACGCCGGGCTGCCGGAGCTCACCCGCGACGGCGCGCGCTACCCGCTGACCCCGCAGCAGCTCGCGCAGGCGCACCGGACGTTCGTCCGCGAGTTCGGTCTCAGCCTGGTCGGCGGCTGCTGCGGGACCACCCCGGAGCACCTCGCCGAGGTGGTCGCCGCAGTCCGCGGCGCCGACCTGACCCCCCGCCGCCCCCATCCCGAGCCGGGCGTGGCCAGCCTCTACCAGCACGTCCCGTTCCGTCAGGACACCAGCTACCTGTCGATCGGCGAACGGACCAACGCGAACGGTTCGAAGGCCTTCCGCGAGGCGATGCTGGCCGGCAACTGGGAGGAGTGCGTCGAGATCGCCCGCGCCCAGACCCGGGACGGCGCGCACCTGCTGGACGTCTGCGTCGACTACGTCGGCCGCGACGGCGTCGCCGACGCCCGCGAGGTGGTCTCCCGGCTGGCCACGGGTTCGACGCTGCCGCTCGTGCTGGACTCCACCGAGCCCGGGGTGCTGCAGGCCGGGCTGGAGATGGTCGGCGGCCGGTCGGTGATCAACTCGGTGAACTTCGAGGACGGCGAAGGGCCGACCAGCCGGTTCGCCCGGGTGATGCCGCTGGTCCGCGAGCACGGCGCCGCAGTGATCGCGCTGACCATCGACGAGCGCGGCCAGGCCCGCACCACCGAGCACAAGGTCGAGGTCGCCGCCCGGCTGGTCGAGACGCTGACCGGCCCGTGGGGCATGCGCCTGGAAGACATCATCATCGACTGCCTGACGTTCCCGATCGCCACTGGGCAGGAGGAGACCCGTAAGGACGCGGTGACGACGCTGGAGGCGATCCGGGAGGTCAAGCAGCGCTACCCGATGGTGCAGACCACGCTGGGGCTGTCGAACATCTCCTTCGGGCTGAACCCGGCCGCGCGGGTCGTGCTGAACTCGGTCTTCCTGCACGAGGCGGTCAAGGCCGGACTGGACTCCGCGATCGTGCACGCCGCCAAGATCGTCCCGATGTCGCGGATCCCGGACGAGCAGCGCCAGGTGGTGCTCGACCTGGTCTACGACCGGCGCCGGTTCGAGGACGGCCGGTGCGTCTACGACCCGCTGCAGGAGGTGCTGCGGATCTTCGCGGGCGTGACCACCGAGCGGTCCCAGGCCGACCGTGACGCGGAACTGGCCGCGCTGCCGCTGGGGGAGCGGCTGGCCCGGCGGATCGTGGACGGGGAGTCGAAGGGGCTGCCCGCCGACCTGGACCAGGCGCTCGCCGGCGGCCAGAGCGCGCTGGACATCATCAACGACAACCTGCTCGACGGCATGCGCACGGTCGGCGACCTGTTCGGACGCGGGGAGATGCAGCTGCCGTTCGTGCTGCAGTCCGCCGAGGTGATGAAGGCTGCGGTGGCCCACCTCGAGCCGCACATCGACGCGAGCGACGCCTCCGGCAGCAAAGGCTCGATCGTGCTCGCCACGGTCAAGGGCGACGTGCACGACATCGGCAAGAACCTCGTCGACATCATCCTGTCCAACAACGGCTACACGGTCGTCAACATCGGGATCAAGCAGCCGATCTCGGAGATCCTTCGGGCCGCCGAGGAGAGCGACGTCGACGTGATCGGGATGAGCGGGCTGCTGGTCAAGTCGACGGTGGTGATGAAGGAGAACCTCGAGGAGATGAACCTCCGGGGGATCTCCGCCCGCTGGCCGGTGCTGCTCGGCGGCGCCGCGCTCACCCGAGCGTACGTGGAGAACGACCTCGCGCAGGTGTACCAGGGCGACGTCCGCTACGCCCGGGACGCCTTCGAGGGCCTGCGGCTGATGGACGCCCTCGTCGCCGTCCGGCGCGGTGAGCCGGGGGCCCGGCTGCCGGAGCTGCGGCCCCGGCGGGTACGGCAGCGCGCCGCGGCGGACGTTCCGGGGTCGGCGGGCGACGGTACGGGCATCTCCCAGGTCACCCGCGGCCTGCCGGTGGCCACGCCGCCGTTCTGGGGCGACCGGGTGGTCCGGGGGGTCGCGCTCGCCGACTACGCCGCCTACCTGGACGAGCGGGCGACGTTCGTCGGCCAGTGGGGGCTGAAGGGATCCCGCACCGGCAGCGGTCCGAGCTACGAGGACCTGGTGGAGACCGAGGGCCGCCCGCGACTGCGGATGTGGCTGGACCGCGTCCACACCGAGGGCCTGCTCGACGCGGCCGTGATCTACGGATACTTCCCGTGCGTGTCGGACGGGAACGACGTCGTCGTCCTGCGGCACGAGGAGGGGCGCGAGGGCGAGGAGCGGCTGCGCTTCAGCTTCCCCCGCCAGCGCCGCGGCCGCCGGTTGTGCCTCGCGGACTTCTTCCGCTCCCGCGAGGAGGCCGAGCGCCTGGGCGGGCCCGACCTGATCGCCCTGCAGCTCGTCACGGTCGGCAACCGGGTGTCCGAGGCGACGGCGGAGCTGTTCGCCAAGAACGCCTACCGGGACTACCTCGAGCTGCACGGCCTGTCGGTTCAGCTGACCGAGGCACTGGCGGAGTACTGGCACGCGAGGGTGCGGGCCGAGACCGGCTTCGGTGACGAGGACGACCCCGAGCTGGCCGGGATCCTGCGCCAGGGCTACCGCGGGTCGCGCTACTCCTTCGGCTACGCCGCCTGCCCGAACCTCGAGGACAGGGCCAAGATCGTCGAGGTGCTCGACGCGGAGCGGGTGGGCGTCATCCTGTCCGAGGAGTTCCAGCTGCACCCGGAGCAGTCCACGGACGCCCTGGTCGTCCTCCACCCGGAGGCCAAGTACTTCAACGCCACGTGATCGACGCGTGATCGACGCGTGATCGACACGGTATCGACGCTGATCGACCGAGCGTCCTTCCCCGCGGCGGTGCTGTGGGACATGGACGGCACGCTGGTCGACACCGAGCCGTACTGGATCGAGTGCGAGTACGCGCTGGTCGCCGAGCACGGCGGCCGGTGGAGCACCGAGCACGCCCACGCCGTCGTCGGGAACGACCTCGTGGTGACCGCCGGGTACCTCCGCGAGCACGGCGACGTCCGGCTGGACGACGACACGATCATCGCGCGCCTGCTGGACGGCGTGATCGCGCGCGTGAAGGAGCACGTGCCCTGGCGCCCCGGCGCGCGGGAGCTGCTGGAGGACCTGCACGCCCACGGCGTGCCGTGCGGGCTGGTGACGATGTCCTACCGGGCGTTCGCCGAGGCGGTGATCGCCGCCCTGCCGGCCGGCCGGTTCGCCACCGTGGTCACCGGCGACGAGGTGACGCGGGGCAAGCCGCACCCCGAGCCGTACCTCGCCGCCGCCCGCGACCTCGGCGTCCAGCCACGAGACTGCGTGGCGATCGAGGACAGCCCCACGGGCGCAGCCTCGGCCCAGGCCGCCGGCATGCCGGTGCTGGCCGTGCAGCACCTCGTCCCGATCCCGCCGGCTCCCGGCCGGGTGGTGCTGGCCAGCCTGGCCGGGGTGCGGGCGGAGCACCTGGTGGGCCTACTCCGTGGTGACCGCCCGCAGGATGTCCAGCCGGACGGCGCGGATCGCCGGGAGGATCGCGGCGACCACGCCGGCGACGGCCGCGAACACCAGCACGACGATCAGCTGCGCCCAGGGGATCGCGAGCACCTCCAGGCCCTGGCTGACCAGGCCGTGCTGCAGCGCGATCCCGAGGCCGAGCCCGAGCACGGCGCCGAGCAGCGCACCGAAGACGGCGGTGGCCACGGACTCGATGGTGATCGTCGATGACAGCTGCCGGCGGCTGAGCCCGACCGCGCGCAGGAGTCCGATCTCGCGGGTCCGCTCGAAGATCGACAGCGCCAGCGTGTTGACGATCCCCAGGACGGCGATCACCACGCTCAGCGCCAGCAGCACGTAGATCAGCGCGAGCAACTGGTTCACCTGCGCGGCCTGGGAGTCGGTGAACTCCTTGCCGTCCTGCACCGAGACCACCAGGAACGGCTTGACCTCGGCCACCAGGGCCCTCCGCACGGCCGCCAGGTCGGCGCCTGGTTCGGCCTTGACGTAGACCAGGAAGTCGCCCTGCAGGGCCTCCGGCACGGCCTTGGTGTACAGGGCGCGCGGCAGCACCATCGACCCGGACAGCACCGGGTTGTCCTTGTAGACCCCGCCGACCGTCAACGGCGTGTCCCGCAGGGTGCCGACGGTCGCGGTGAGCGTGTCGCCGACCCGCCATCCGCGGTCCCGGGCGAGGCTGGAGTTGATCAGGATGTCGCCGCCGTCCAGCGACTGCAGCGAGCCGGAGGTGACATCCACCCGCACGTTGTCCTCGATGCCGCGGGCGTCGGCAGCGATCGCGAACGAGGTGTCGCCGCCGACCTTGACCGGCACCCCGCCGATCGTCGCCACCGAGGCCACCCCCGGCACCTTCTGCACCGCTTCGGCCACCGTCGGCGGGAACTGCGCCTGCCCGCCGCCGTTGAGCACGAAGTCGGCGGTGAGCTGGCGGTCCACCAGATCGGCGACGCTGGCCTTGGCGGACTGCGCGGTCACCGAGATCGCCGCGATCAGCGCGAGCCCCATCATCAGGGCGGCGGCCGTGCTCGCCGTGCGGCGCGGGTCGCGCAGGGCGTTCTCCCGGGCGAGCCGGCCGACCGCGCCGCCGATCCGCACGAACGGCCAGGCGACGACCCGGATCACGGGACGCGTGAACAGCGGCGCGGCGACCACCGCGCCCAGGACGATCAGCCCCGCGCCCGATCCGGCCACCGGCCAGGCCACCTTGTCCTGGACGACGGCACCGACCAGCATCGCGATCCCCGCGACCAGCATCGTCCCGCCGACCAGGCCCCGGACCCTCATCCGGCGGGCCGGCAGCGCGATGTCGTCGCGCATCGCGGCCACCGGAGGGATTCGCGAGGCCCGGATCGCCGGGAACACCGCGGAGAGCACGGTGACGCCGATGCCGACCACCGCGCTCCAGATCACCGTGTGCGGCAGCACCGGCAGCCCGCCGGAGATCTCCAGGCCGATCGTCGCGAAGAACGCCTGCAGGCCCGCGGCCAGCGCGAGCCCCAGCCCGAGGCCGAGGATCGAGCCGGCCAGGCCGACCAGCGCCGCCTCGCCGAGAACGACGCGGATCACCTGGCCGCGGGACGCCCCGACCGCGCGGAGCAGCGCGAGCTCGCGGGTCCGCTGGGCGACCAGCATCGAGAACGTGTTGAAGATGATGAACGCGCCGACGAACAGGCTGACCGCGGCGAACACGAACAGGAAGATCCGGATGAAGCCGAGCGCCTGCTCGATGTCCTTGCGGTTCTCCTCGGCCACCTTCGCCCCGGTGACGACCTCGGCGTCGGCCGGCAGGACGGCGGAGACCCGGCGCATCAGCTCCTGCTGGCTCACCCCGGGTGCGGCGGTCAGGCTGAACGAGGGCACGGTGCCGTCCGGCGCGAACGTCTGCCGCGCGGTGGGCTCGTCGACCAGCACGATCGTGGCGCCGGCCAGCGGCGCGTCGAACTTCACCTCACCGGTGATCGTCACTGGTCGCGGCCGCCCGCCGATCAGGGCGGAGGTATGGTCCCCGACGGCCAGCCGCGAGCGGGTCAGCGTGCTGGACTCCACCGCCACCTGATCCGGACCGTGCGGCGGGGACCCCTTGACCAGCGAGATCACCGGGTCGTCCGGGAAGTAGGCGAAGCCGAAGGTCGGCGCGCCGCCGTTGCGCACCGCGGTGCCGTCCTTGCCGACGAGGATCGCCGTGCCCTGGTAGTCCGGGACGGCCCGGGTGACGCCGTCCACCTGGCGCAGCCGGTCGGCCAGGTCGATCGGCAGCGGGCTGCGGATCGTCGGGCCGCCCTGCCCGGACGCACCGCCCTCGTGCCCGCGCACCTGCGCGTCCAGGCCGACGGTGGCCTGGTCGAAGATCTTGTCGAACGTGGTGTTGATGCTGTCGGTCAGCACGAAGGTGCCGGCCACCAGCGCCACGCCCAGCGTCACCGACACGGCGGTGAGCAGGAAGCGCAGCACGTGGCTGCGCGCGCTGTTGACGGTCAGCCGGAACATCAGATCGTCTCCCCGGCCCGCTCCAGACCCTTCATCCGCTCCAGCACGGTGGCGGCGGTGGGCTCGTCGAGCCGGCCGACGATCCGGCCGTCGGCGAGGAACAGGACCAGGTCGGCGTAGCCGGCCGCGTTCGGGTCGTGGGTGACCATGACGATCGACTGGCCGAAGTCGTCCACGCTGCGCCGCAGGAAGCCGAGGATCTCCGTGCTGGCGCGGGAGTCGAGGTTGCCGGTGGGCTCGTCGGCGAACACGATCGCCGGCCGGCTGACCAGCGCGCGGGCGCAGGCGACCCGCTGCTGCTGGCCGCCGGAGAGCTGGTTCGGCCGGTGGGACAGGCGGTCCCGCAGGCCGAGCGTGTCCACGACGGTGTCGAACCACTCCCGGTCGACCTTCTCCCCGGCGATGTCCACGGGCAGCGTGATGTTCTCCCGGGCCGACAGCGTGGGAACGAGGTTGTAGGCCTGGAAGACGAAACCCAGCCGGTCCCGGCGCAGCTGGGTGAGCGGCCGGTCCCGCATGCCGTTCAGGGGGATGCCGTCGATGATCACCTCGCCGGACGTCGGCCTGTCCAGCGCCGCCATGCAGTGCATCAGCGTCGACTTCCCCGACCCGGACGGCCCCATGATCGCCGTCAGCCGGCCGCGGGGGAACCTCACGGTGACGCCGTCCAGCGCCCGGACCGCCGCCTCGCCTTCGCCGTAGACCTTGACCAGGTCGACGGCCTCGGCCACGGCGTCCGTCGTGACGTCGTCCTGCACTGCGGCGGTAGGGGCGTTCACCGGTGCTCCGTTCGTCGAGTGGTCAGTTGCTCGGGCGTGGTCGGCCATCCGCCGTGGTGGTCTGGTCGCCCCCCGAGGAGAACGTCGTCCTCACGCGATCACATCGTGATCACCAGGTCAAACGCTTTCGCTCTCCACGGGTTCCCGTCACTGGGGCCACCTGCATTCCTGCGGTGGGGCCAGCGGCAGGGGCTACGCGTCCTCGTCGAGGCCGGGCTGCTGTGGGCGGGAGGCGCTCGCGCCGCCGATCCGCTGCAGGACGTCCTCGGGGAGCGGCGGTGCGACCCCGCCCTGTGCGGGGCACAGCGCGTGGTGGTCGCACCAGTCGCACATCTTGCTCGGCGACGGTCGCCAGTCCCCGGTGCGCGCCGCCCGCTGGATCGCCACCCACAGAGCCTTGACCTTGCGCTCGGTGGCGAGCAGGTCGGCCTCCTCGGGGCTGTAGCGCAGGATCTCGCCGTTGCCCAGGTAGACCAGCTGGAGGAGGGACGGCAACCGGCCGCGCAACCGCCACAGCACCAGCGCGTAGAACTTCATCTGGAACATCGCCTTGGCCTCGGTGTACTCCGAGGGGGCGCGGCCGGTCTTGTAGTCGACGATCCGGACCCGCCCGTCGGCGGAGACGTCGATCCTGTCGACGTACCCGCGAAGCACCAGACCGTCGTCCAGGCGGGTCTCGACGTACAGCTCGCGGTCGGCGGGTTCCAGGCGGGTCGGGTCCTCCAGGCAGAACCAGCGGGCCAGCAGCTCCTCGGCGCTGGCCAGCCACTGCGCCAGGCCCTCCGCGTCATCGGCGAACAGCTCGGCCAGCTCCGGGCTCTCCTGGCGGATCCGCTCCCACTGCGGCGCCAACAGCTGCGTGGCGGCCTCCAGCGTGCGTTGCCCGGCGGGCAGGTCGAACAGGCGCTCCAGCGCGGCGTGCACGACGGTGCCGCGGACGGCGACCGGGCTGGGGCGCTCCGGGATGCGGTCGACGACGCGGAACCGGTACAGCAGAGGGCACTGCATGAAGTCCGCAGCGCGGGAGGGCGACAGCGCGGTCAGCACCGGGTGGACCGGCTCGAGCACGCTCGTGCCGGCGGCGGCGTCGACCACCGTGCCGGCTGGCTGACCCGCACCTGAACCCATGTGGGAACTGTATGGGCGGGAGGTGACAATCCGGTTCCAGGACATTCCGAGTACGGCAGGAATCGCTCGGTAACATCACCATGTGAAACCCCCCGACGGCATTCGGCTCGGCCGGGTGCTGGGCGTGCCGGTCCTGCTGAAGCCGTCCTGGTTCATCGTCGCCGGCGCGGTCACCCTCCTGTTCGCACCCACAGTGCGCCGGGAGGTCCCCGAGGTCGGGACAGCGGCACTGCCGGTCGCCTTCGGGTTCGCGGTGCTGCTGCTGGGTTCGGTGCTCCTGCACGAATTGGCGCACGCCGCCGCGGCGTGGGCGGTCGGCAACCCGGCCGAGGTCGTCGTGCTCGACCTGTGGGGAGGGCACACCGCGTTCGCCCAGGAGGCCACCAGCCCCTGGCGCAGCACGGTGGTCGCGCTGGCCGGGCCGGCGTCCAACGCGGTGCTGGTGGTGCTGGCCGGCCTGGCCGCTCCCTGGACGGACGGCGTCCTGTGGCTCCTGCTGGTCGCCACCGCCACCGCGAACGGGTTCGTCGCGGTCTTCAACGCGCTGCCCGGGCTGCCGCTGGACGGCGGCCGGGTGCTGGAGGCCGTGGTCTGGTCGATCACCGGGGACCGCAACACCGGCACGCTGGCGGCCGGCTGGTGCGGGCGCGTCGTCGCCGTGGGGCTGGTCGCCTGGGCCCTCCTGCTCTCCGACAGGCTGTTCGGCTGGCACCTCGGGATCGCCGGGATCACCTGGCTGCTGCTGGTCGCCGTCGTGTTGTGGCAGGGCGCCACC
>JBKPQU010000072.1:0-10772 GCA_046734255.1 Actinomycetota bacterium | reverse complement strand
GTTCACCACCGAGTACTTCGGCCCGATCCTCGGCGTGCACGTCTACCCCGACCGCAGCTACGCGGCGGTGGTCAGGCAGATGGAGTCGGTCGCCCCGTACGGGCTCACCGGGGCAGTGATCGCCACGGACCGGGCGGCGATCGCCGAGGCCGAGCAGACGCTGCGGTACGCGGCCGGGAACTTCTACATCAACGACAAGCCCACCGGTGCGGTCGTGGGCCAGCAGCCGTTCGGTGGGGCCCGCGCGTCCGGCACGAACGACAAGGCCGGCGCCGCGCAGAACCTGATCCGCTGGACCTCCACCCGAGCGATCAAGGAGACGTTCGTGCCGCCGGTCGACCACCGCTACCCGCACATGGGTTGACTCCCGGACAGACCGCTAGCGTTCGCCCGCCAGCCACGCCGTTCCGGTACGCCGCTCGGCGCGCACGGCCGCGCGCATCGCCGGCTCGGCCGCCCGCTCGATCCGCCCCCCGATCAGCGGCACCTTCGCCTTGAGATCGCCGTCGATGGTCTCGACGGTCTGCACGTCGGCACCCGCCCCGTCCGGGACCAGGCTCAGCGTCCCGATCATCCGGACGGGCGCACCGCTGATCTCGACCTCGATCGTTCCCTCCCGCCCGCCGTCGCCGTCCGGGGGATCCCAGGTCTCGGTCTGGACGACGGTCAGAGTGCCTCCGGTCAGCCCGCGGAGGAAGTCCGGCAACTGGTCGGTGGGCAACGACCGCGTCGTGGTGATGGTCACCCCGCCCTCGTCGTCCGGCAGCACCTCCACGGTGTGCTCCACCGCGCCGGTGGCGCGGCACTTGCGGTCCTGGAAGTCGGGGTCGGACAGCATGGCGAAGACCGCGTCCGGGTCGGCGGCGTAGTGGATCTCGTCCGTCAGGCGCAACGCGTCCTCCGTCGGGGGGCCGATTCGGCGTGAGCCTATGCCCCGACGGCCCTGGTGGGGGGCGGGTAGGCCCGGCGAGGCGCGGCCGGGCTGCCCGACCGGCTCGACCCGGCTGTTACGCTAAGTGTCAATAAGTCAACGCTTCGTGTCTGGCAAGGAACGGGTCTCGGCCGGGCGCCATCGGACGCCGAGGGGGCGTGCCCGGCAAGGGAGGACCTGTGGTCGAAGCTCACGTCGTCGGCAGGCAGGACATCGAGGCGCCGGAGTTCCGGGCGCTGCTCGAGGCCGCGCCGGACGCCATGGTGATCGTGGACGCCGATGGCGTGATCCGCCTCGTGAACGCCCGCGCCGAGCAGGACTTCGGGTACGGCCGGGAGGACCTGCTCGGCCAGCAGGTCGAGATGCTGGTCCCGCACCGGCTGCGGGCCGCGCACGCCGGGCACCGCGCCCGCTTCCTCGACGACCCCACCCCCCGGCCGATGGGCTCCGGCCTGGAGCTGTTCGGGCTCCGTCGGGACGGGACGGAGTTCCCGATCGAGATCAGCCTCAGCCCGTTGCAGACGGCCGGTGGGATCCTGATCTCCAGCACGGCCCGGGACATCACCGAGCGCAAACGGGTGGAGGAGCACCTGGCCGCCGCGAAGCTGGCCGCCGAGACCACCAGCCGGGAGCTGGAGGCGTTCAGCTACTCGGTGGCCCACGACCTGCGCGCGCCGCTGAGGGGGATCGACGGCTTCAGCCAGGTGCTGATCGAGGACCACGCCGGCCGGCTCGACGAGAAGGGTCTGCACTACCTGCAACGGGTGCGCTCGCTCGTGCAGTACATGGCGCAGATGATCGACGGGTTGCTCGGGCTCTCCCGGGTGAGCCAGGCCGAGCTGAACCGCCGGGACACCGACCTCAGCGCGCTCGCCGCCGCCGCGGTGGGCCGGTTGCGGTCTGCGGACCCCGCGCGCGACGTCGAGGTGGTGATCGAGGACGGGCTGCACGACGTGGGCGACGAGCGGCTGCTGGCGAACCTCCTCGACAACCTGCTCGGCAACGCCTGGAAGTTCACCGCCGGGCGCCCGGACGCCAGGATCACCTTCGGCCGGACCGGGGAGCCGGGGGAGGCGACCTACGCCGTCCAGGACAACGGCGCCGGCTTCGACATGGCCCACGCCGCCAAGCTCTTCGGCGTCTTCCAGCGGCTGCACACCGCGGAGGAGTTCGAGGGCACCGGCGTCGGCCTGGCGACGGCGGACCGGATCGTCCGCCGCCACGGCGGGCGGATCTGGGCCGAGGCGGCGGTGGGTGAGGGGGCCCGATTCCTGTTCACCCTCGGTGGGTCCGAGGGGCGGTAGGCGGGACGCCCGCCGGTGATCGCGGGCCCGCAGGCAGGGGCCCGCAGGGCAGGTATTGTCGTCATGAGGTGTGCGCAGTCAGCGCCGAGGTCCGAACCGGGTGAAGCGATGCCACACGACAACGACCATGGACTGCTCGTGCAGCGAGCGGTGGAGGCGGGTCAACGTCAGGGCTACCGGGAGGGGGACCTGCCACAGTTCCTCGCCCGGTACTACCAGCACGTCGCAACGGATGATCTGCGCGAGCGGGACGACGTTGACCTCGCCGGATCCGCCCTGTCGCACCGTCAGCTGGCGACGCAGCGCCCGCCGGGGTCCGTCAACGTCCGGGTGTTCACCCCCACCGTGGACGAGCACGGCTGGTCCACCGGCCACACCGTGGTGGAACTCGTCACCGACGACATGCCGTTCCTCGTCGACTCCGTGACCGCGGAGCTGTCCCGGCAGGAACGGGCCATCCACCTGGTCGTGCACCCGGTGCTCGTGGTCCGCCGGGACGTCACCGGTGCACTGCTGGAGATCCTCGACGTCAGCGCCTCACCGCGCTTCCGCGACACCTGGCCGCGGGACGCCGTCCCGGAGTCCTGGATCCACGTCGAGATCGACCGGGAGACCCACCAGCACAGCCTGGAGGAGCTCGCCGGCGGACTGAAGGCCGTGCTGGAGGACGTCCGGGTCGCGGTGGAGGACTGGCCGCGGATGCGCCAGACGGCGCTGGACATCGCCGCCCAGCTGGAGTCAGCGCCCCCGGCCGGCATCGACATCGACGATGTCGTGGAGAGCGTCCGGATGCTGCGCTGGCTGGCCGACGACCACTTCACGCTCCTCGGCTTCCGGGAGTACCGGCTCGAGGTGCGGGAGGGCGAGGACGGTCCGCTCGACGTCCTGGTCGCCCAGTCCGGGACCGGGCTGGGAATCCTCCGCCACGACCAGCAGGCGTCGTCGGCCAGCTTCGACCGGCTCTCCCCGCAGGCTCGGGCCAAGGCCCGGGAGCGCACGGTGCTGGTGCTCAGCAAGGCCAACTCCCGCTCCACCGTGCACCGCCGCGCCTACCTGGACTACGTCGGGGTGAAGGTCTTCGACGAGGGCGGAGCGGTGATCGGCGAGCGGCGGTTCCTCGGGCTGTTCACCTCCGCCGCCTACACCAGCAGCGTGCTCGACATCCCGGTGGTCGAGCGCAAGGTCTCCGCCGTGCTGGAGCGCGTCGGGTTCGCCCCGGACAGCCACTCGGGCAAGGACCTCCTGCAGATCCTGGAGACCTATCCCCGGGACGAGATGTTCGAGATCTCCGCCGACGACCTGTACCAGACCGCGCTCGGCGTGATGCACCTGCAGGAGCGCCGGCGTACCCGGCTGTTCATGCGTGCCGATGAGTACGGCAGGTTCGTCTCGTGCCTGGTCTTCCTCCCTCGCGACCGCTACACGACCGAGGTGCGGCGGCAGATGGAGGAGATCCTGTTGCAGGCCTTCGACGGGGCCAGCATCGACTACACCACCCGGGTGACGGAGTCCGTGCTGGCGCGGCTGCACTTCGTGGTCCGGCTGCACCCCGGCCAGGCCATGCCCGCGATCCGCGCGGACGAGGTCGAGGCGCGCCTGGTCGAGGCGACCCGCACCTGGGACGAGGACCTCGTGGACGCCATGCGCGCCGACGCGGGGGAGGAGGAGAGCACCCGCCTCTCGCACGTCTGGGGGCAGGCGTTCCCCGAGGGGTACAAGGAGGACTTCCCGCCCCGGGTGGCGGTCGCCGACCTGAAGCGGATCGAGGAGGTCGACCCGACGCACCCGGACGCGATCGGCATGAACCTCTACGAGCCGGTCGGGGCGCCGCCGAGCATCCGCCGGTTCAAGCTGTACCGCTGGGCCCCGCTCTCCCTGACCCGCGTGCTGCCCTACCTGTCCAACCTCGGGGTGGAGGTGGTGGACGAGCGGCCGTACGAGCTGCAGCGCACCGAGGGCGGCAACGCCTACATCTACGACTTCGGCCTGCGCTACGCCGCCGACGTCGGGCCGCTGGAGCAGGCGCGGCAGAACTTCTGCGACGCCTTCGCCGCCGCCTGGCAGGGCGAGGCCGAAAGCGACGGCTTCGACCGGCTGGTGCTGGGTGGCGGCCTGCGCTGGCGGCAGGTCGTCGCGCTGCGCGCCTACGCCCGGTACCTGCGGCAGACCGGGACGACGTTCAGCCAGGAATACGTCGAGAGCTGCCTGTGCACGCACGTCGGCATCACCCAGAAGCTGGTCGCGCTGTTCGAGGCCCGGTTCGACCCCGGCCGGTTCACCGGCTCGGACGGTCGCCGACTCCGCGAGCAGGTCACGGACGAGCTGGCGCAGCAGATCCGCAAGGCCCTCGACGACGTGGCAAGCCTCGACCACGACCGGATCCTTCGCTCGTTCCTCGGCCTGATCCTCGCGACGCTGCGGACCAACGCCTTCCGCACCGACCCGGACACCGGCCAACGGCTGCGCTACATGTCGTTCAAGCTGAACCCGCGGGCCGTTCCCGACCTGCCCGCGCCGCGGCCTACGTTCGAGATCTTCGTCTACTCCCCGCGGGTGGAGGGGGTGCACCTGCGCTTTGGCAAGGTGGCCCGCGGCGGGCTGCGCTGGAGCGACCGCCGGGAGGACTTCCGGACCGAGATCCTCGGCCTGGTCAAGGCGCAGACGGTGAAGAACGCGGTGATCGTCCCGACCGGGGCCAAGGGCGGCTTCTTCGCCAAGCAACTGCCCGACGCCACGGACCGGGAGGCCTGGCTGGCCGAGGGCGTCGCCTGCTACCGGACGTTCATCCGGGGGCTGCTCGACCTCACCGACAACCTCCGCGTGGACCCGGCCACCGGCGCCCAGATCGTCGTCCCTCCGCCGGACGTCGTCCGGCACGACGAGGACGACACCTACCTGGTCGTGGCCGCGGACAAGGGCACGGCGACGTTCTCCGACATCGCCAACGAGGTCGCGCTGGACTACGGGTTCTGGCTCGGCGACGCCTTCGCATCCGGCGGTTCCGCCGGCTACGACCACAAGGCGATGGGGATCACCGCCCGCGGCGCGTGGGAGTCGGTCCGCCGGCACTTCCGCGAGGTCGGCCAGGACATCCAGTCCGAGGACTTCACCGTGGTCGGCGTCGGGGACATGAGCGGCGACGTGTTCGGCAACGGCATGCTGCTGTCACGGCACATCCGGCTGCTCGCGGCCTTCGACCACCGGCACATCTTCCTCGACCCCGACCCGGACCCCGAGGTCTCCTTCGCCGAGCGCCGCCGGCTGTTCGAGCTGCCGCGCTCGTCCTGGGCGGACTACGACGCGACGTTGATCAGTCCGGGCGGCGGGGTGTTCCCGCGGTCGGCGAAGTCGATCGCGGTCACCCCGGAGGTTGCGCGGGCGCTCGGGCTGGGCGAGGACAACGAGTCGGTGACGCCGCATGAGCTGCTCCGGGCGATCCTCGCCGCCCCGGCGGACCTGCTCTGGAACGGCGGGATCGGCACCTACGTCAAGGCGTCGAGCGAGAGCCACGCTGACGTCGGCGACAAGACCAACGACGCGATCCGGGTCAACGGCGCCGACCTGCGGGTCCGGGTGGTGGGGGAGGGCGGCAACCTCGGCCTGACCCAGCTCGGCCGGGTCGAGGCGGCGCTGCACGGCGTGCTGGTCAACACCGACGCGATCGACAACTCCGCCGGGGTCGACTGCTCCGACCACGAGGTGAACATCAAGATCCTGCTGGACCGCGTCGTGTCCGCGGGAGACCTCACCGGAAAGCAGCGGAACCAGCTGCTGGTCGAGATGACCGACGACGTCGGTCGGATGGTGCTGCGGGACAACTACGAGCAGAACGTGCTGCTCGGCAACGCGCGCCAGCAATCGCACTCGATGCTCTCGGTGCACCAGCGGTTCATCCGCTCGCTGGAGGCGCGCGGGATGCTGAACCGCGCGCTGGAGTTCCTGCCGGACGAGACAGGGCTGGCCGAGCGGGACGAGAAGGGACTCGGCCTCACGTCGCCGGAGTTCTCGGTGCTGGTCGCCTACGCCAAGCTGTCGATGGACGAGGACGTGATCGCCACGCCGCTGCCGGACGACCCCTGGCTGGCGCGGACGCTGCGCGACTACTTCCCGCCGCAGATCGCCCAGCGCTTCCCGGAACTGTTGCAGGGCCACCCGCTGCGCCGGGAGATCGTGACCAACAGCCTGGTCAACGAGATGGTCAACCGTGGCGGGATCACCTTCGGCTTCCGGGCGCAGGAGGAGACCGGGGCCGACGCGGAGTCGGTGGCGCGTGCCTTCGTGATCTGCCGGGAGATCTTCGATCTGCCGGGCTTCGTCGCCGCGGTGGAGAAGCTGGACGACCAGGTGCCCACCGCCGCGCAGACCGCGCTGTACCTGGAGTTCCGCCGGCTGCTCGACCGCGCCGTCCGGTGGTTCCTGCAGGCCCGCGGCTCCAAGCTGGACATCAGCGCCGAGGTCGCGCGCTTCGCCCCGGTGGTCGCCGAGTTGGGCCCGACGCTACCCGACCTGCTGGTGGGCTCGGAGAGCAAGAGCCTGGAGGAGCTCATCCAGGGCTTCGTGGACCTCGGGGTGCCGCACGACCTGGCGGTCCGCGGCGGCCTGCTGCTGAACATGTTCATGCTGCTGGACATCGCCGAGATCGCCGAGACCACCGGTGTGCCGCCGCGCGAGGTGGCGCCGGTCTACCTGACGCTGTCCGAGCGCTACACCGTGGACGAGCTGCTCACCCAGGTCTCCGGGCTGCCCCGGCTCGACCGCTGGCAGGCGCTGGCCCGCGCGGCGCTGCGCTACGACCTGTACGCAGCCCTGGAGTCGCTGACCACTGCGGTGCTGACCGGAACCGGTCCGGGTGAGCCGGCTGCTCGGATCGAGGAGTGGGAGCGCGGCAACGCCGGCTCGGTCGGCCGGGCGGCGCAGACCCTGGAGGAGGTGCGGCGGCTCGAGCACGGCGACCTGGCGTCGTTGTCGGTCGCGCTGCGGACGCTGCGCGGGGTGGTCCGCTCCTCGGGCTGATCGTCCGCCTTCTACCCTGGTCGGGTGCCCACCCTCGGCGATCTGGTGCGGGAGAACACCCAGCTCGGTGAGGCCGACGTCGACTGGCTGCACCAGCTGGTCGGCGACTGGCAGATGCTGTCCGACCTGTCCTTCGCGGACCTGGTGCTGTGGGTGCGCGACCAGGACGACGGGTGGGTGGCGGTGGCGCACTGCCGTCCCAGCACCGGAGCCACGGTCTACTACGACGACGTCGTCGGCACCCGGATGCCGCCGGGTCGCAGGGTGGACCTCGAGCGGGCCGCCGAGCTGCGCCGGATCTTCCGGGAGCAGGAGCCGGAGTGGCACGACGACGTCGCGGTCCGGCGCGAGGCGATCCCGGTGGTCCGGGCCGGGTCCGTGCTCGCCGTCATCTCGCGCAGCACGAACCTGGCCACCGCCCGGACGCCGAGCCGGTTGGAGCTGACCTACCTGCACTGCGCGGACGACCTGGCACAGATGGTCGCGGCGGGGACGTTCCCGGTGGCGGACGCCGCCACGGGCCCCCGCCGCGGTGCTCCCCGGGTCGGCGACGGCCTCTTCCGGATCGACCGCGAGGGCCGGATCGGCTACGCCAGCCCCAATGCCGTCTCCGCGCTGCACCGGCTCGGGTACCTGGGCGAGGCGGTGGGTCACTCGCTCACGGAGATCGTGACGCCGCTGCTGGACGCGGTCGAACCCGCCGAGGAGTCCCTGTCGCTCGTGCTGGGCAGCCGCGTCGCGGGCCGCAGCGACATCGAGTCCCGGGGGGCGACGCTGTCGATCCGGGCGATTCCCGTCGTCGTCGAGGGGGAGCGTTGCGGCGGGCTCGTCCTCGTGCGTGACGTCTCCGAGCTGCGCCGTCGCGAGCGCGAGCTGCTGACCAAGGAGGCGACCATCCGGGAGGTGCACCACCGCGTCAAGAACAACCTGCAGACGGTCGCGGCGTTGCTGCGCCTGCAGGCACGGCGCATCCCCTCAACCGAGGGCCGCCTCGCGCTGGAGGAGGCGATGCGCCGGGTCACGACGATCGCCCTGGTGCACGAGACGCTCTCCCAGGGGCTGGGGGAGACCGTGGACTTCGACGACGTCGTCGCCCGGGCCGCGGCGCTGGCGGTCGAGCTGTCCACCCATCGGGGGCCGGTGACCGTCGAGCGGATCGGCGCCTTCGGGACCATGCGGGCCGAGAACGCCACCCCGCTCGCGCTCGTGCTCACCGAGCTGGTGACGAATGCGGTCGAGCACGGCCTGCGTGAGCGCGGCGGGCGGGTGACGATCACCGCAGAGCGGGACGGGGAGGCGCTGCGGGTCAGCGTGCGCGACGACGGCGACGGGCTGCCAGAGGATTTCGAGCCCGGTGTGTCCGGGCTGGGGTCACAGATCGTCCAGGCGTTGGTCGGCGGCGACATGCGCGGGCGGATCGCCTGGGAGCGGGCGCCCTCCGGCGGGACCGAGGCCCACGTGGAGGTCACCGTCCGCCCCGTGCCGGGCCAGGAGACGCCGGCTGGCGGCCTGGAGCAGCCCGCGGTCAGCGGACGGTCGCGCTGAGAACAGGTTCACCGCCGCTCGGTCGAACGAAACGGCGGTGAACCACGTCGAGCGATTGGTCTCAGCTGGCGCGGCGTGCCCTGGCGTTGCGGCGCTTCAGCGCACGACGCTCGTCCTCGGAGAGGCCCCCCCAGACGCCGGCGTCCTGCCCGGTGTCCAGAGCCCACCGCAGGCACGTCTCGACGACCTCGCAACGACGGCAGACGGCCTTGGCCTCCTCGATCTGCAGCAACGCCGGTCCGGTGTTGCCGATCGGGAAGAACAGCTCCGGATCCTCATCAAGGCAGGCTGCCCGGTGGCGCCAGTCCATGGGAAGGTCCACTCCTTTGCCCGTAGGGGGCATAGCAACGGGTCGACCGCGTGGTCCCTGCGGTCTGACTTGTAATGAGGACGACGTCAGTTCCACCCCGAGGTGCCGGGCCGACTGAGCGGCCGCGGTACTCCCCGATTCGCGTCCCCGGGAAGCGCTCCGCTGCGTTTCCCTTGAGTCCAACGCACAGCCTCACACTCTTGTGCCCGCATTCACAAGGCCCCGTGCCTCGTGACTTGCACCATGTCCGATGATGCCTCATCCACGCAACGAAGTGTAGTCACTCAACTACACTGGGTGTGAAAATCCTCCGAGCACACCTCCGGCAAGTCGCTCAACGGCAATCCACCTTTCGGTGTGCCCGACGGGATCCGCGCTGGTCAGGCCTGCCAGACTGGGTCCGCGCCGGTACGACGCCCGGCGCGATGAGGCAACTCGACGGCGCGGAGGACGGCGGTGGCCAGCACCGGCAGCCCGGTGCCCCCGGATGACGACCCGGACGCCGGTGACGCTGATCGCGATACCGGGTCGCAACCGGCGCGGGCGTCGAAGCGATCCACGGCGTGGACGCGCTCGGGCGCGCGGGGTTGGGCCGCGCTGGTGGTGGCCGCCGAGGCAGCGCTGCTGGTGGGCGCGGGGATCTACCTCGCGATCCAGACGGTCGTCGGTGACGCCAACCAGGCGGCCGCCGCCGCCGTCCTGACCGTGATCGTGCTGGCGGTCGGTCTCGCGCTCGCCTGGTGCGCCCGTGCCCTCGCAGCCGGTCGTGGCTGGTCGCGCGGGCCGGTGCTGACCTGGCAGCTGATCCAGGCCGCGATCGCCTTCCAGACGCTGTCCAACCGCGCGGCGATGCCCATGCCGCCCGCCGCGCGCTGGGCCATGGGCGCGCCCCTGCTGGCGGCCGCGGTGTTCGTCGTCGGCGTCCTGCTGCGCTCGGCCCGCTGAGCCGGCGCCTGGTCGCGGCGGGACCGTGCAGGCGGTCAGACCTCGGGGGTCAGCCCCTCCCGAAGCGCGCTCAGGCTGCGGGCGAGCAGGCGGGAGACGTGCATCTGGGAGACCCCGACCTCGGCGGCGATCTGTGCCTGGGACATCCCGCGTCCGAACCTCAGCGCGAGGATGCGCCGCTCGCGCACGGACAGCCGCGCGAGCAGCGGGCGCAGGGTCTCGCGGTCCTCGACCAGGGCCAGTCCGCCGTCCAGCGTGCCCAGGGAGGTGTGATCGGCGTCCTCGGGCGAGGTGGGCAGCGGAACCGTGGCGTAGACGGTGGCGATCTCCAGCGCCTCCAGCACGAGGTCGACGTCGGCGTCGAGGTGTCGGGCGATCTCCTGGGCGGTCGGCGAACGGTCGAGACGGTGGGTCAGTTCCTCCCGCGCGTCCGCGACCTGGCGGGCCATGTCCTGCATGCGCCGCGGCACGCGCATCGCCCAGCCGCGGTCGCGGAAGTGTCGCCGGATCTCCCCGAGGATCGTGGGCACCGCGAATGTGGTGAAGCACCCCCGGGACGGGTCGTAGCGGTCGACCGCGTGCAGCAGGCCGATCGTCCCGACCTGGACGAGGTCGTCGAACGGCTCGCCTCTGCCGCGGAAGCGCTGGGCGAGGTGCCGGACCAGCGGGAGCTGCTCCTCGACGACGATCCGCCGAAGCCGCGCCCGTTCGGGATCCTCCGGGG
>JBKPQU010000071.1:0-15456 GCA_046734255.1 Actinomycetota bacterium | reverse complement strand
CGAGTATAGCGTCCACTTAGACCGGTCTAAATCTTCCTTTCGAAGAATTCTTCGGACCGGGTAATCACCGCACTGGGCCCCAGGATGGGAGTGGTTCCGATGGCGTCCGACTCGTTGGGTGTCGCCGTGATCGGCGCCGGGATGGTCGGCCGGGCGCACGCCGCCGGCTACCGCAGCGCCGCCACGGTCTACGACGCCGGCCTGCCCGAGATCAGGCTGAGCGCGATCGCCGACCTCAACGAGCAGTTCGCCCGGGAGACCGCGCGCCGCTTCGGGTACGAGCGGGCCGAGTCGAGCTGGGAGGCGATCGCCGAGGCGCCGGACATCGACGTCGTCAGCGTGGCGGTCGCCAACTACCTGCACCGCCCGATCGTCGAGGGCCTGCTCGCCGCCGGAAAGCACGTGCTCTGCGAGAAGCCGTTCGCTGGCACGATCGCCGACGCCGAGGCGATGGTGGCCGCGGCTGCCAAGGCGCCCGAGCTGCAGGCGGGCGTCGGGTTCACCTTCCGCCGCTCGCCCGCCGTCAACGCCATCCGGGACCAGGTCTCCTCGGGCGCGATCGGCCGTCCGCTGCACTTCAACGGGCACTACTGGTGCGACTACGCCAGCGACCCGAACGCGCCGATGAGCTGGAGGTACAAGGGCGGCCCCGGAACGGGCGCGCTCGCGGACATCGGCAGCCACCTGGTCGACCTCGGCGAGTTCGTCTGCGGGCCGATCGTCTCGGTCCGCGGCGCCACGCTGTCGACCTACGTCACCGAGCGGGCCCTGCCGCTGCGCGCCGCGATGGGCCACGCGGCGGCCGAGCTGAGCGACGTCCGCGAGAACGTGGAGAACGAGGACCTCGTCACGGTCACGGTCACGTTCGCCTCGGGCGCGATCGGCACGCTGTCCGCCTCCCGGGTGGCCCTGGGACTGCCCAACGCGCTCGGCTTCGAGCTGTTCACCTCCTCCGGCGCGGCGACGTTCGACCTCGCCCGCCAGGGCGAGTTCCAGTTCATCGACACGATCGCGCCGGCCGAGACCGCCGGATACCGGCAGGTCCTGGTCGGCCCCGCGCACCCCTACCTCACCGGCGGGCTGGCGATGGACTTCCCCGGCGTCAACTACGGGCAGAACGACCTGTTCGTCTTCCAGAACCGCGCCTTCCTCGAGC
This sequence comes from Actinomycetota bacterium, assembly GCA_046734255.1. Taxonomy (GTDB): domain Bacteria; phylum Actinomycetota; class Actinomycetes; order Actinomycetales; family Kineosporiaceae; genus JBKPQU01. Next base: position 14,300 of record JBKPQU010000071.1, on the reverse strand, counting down.
AGGTCAGCGGGCTGGACCGGCTGCCCCGCTGCCCCTCCTTCGAGCACGGCCTGCGGAACATGCGCCTGATGGAAGCAATCGTCGCCTCCGCCCGGTCGGGCGGGGCAGAGATCGCCGTCGACTGACCGAAACCCCGTTCGCTGGAAGGAAACCGAGAATGAAACTGGGCGCCTACACCGCCTGCCTGCACGACAAGCCGCTCCCGGAGGCCCTGGCGATCCTCGCCGGGATGGGACTGGACAGCGCGGAGATCAACTCCGGCGGGTTCCTCGGGACGCCGCACCTGCCGATCCCGGAACTCCGGGCCAGCCAGGGCGCCCGGGACGACTACCTCGGCCAGTTCGCGGACGCCGGCGTCGCGCTCACCGCGCTGAACTGCAACGGGAACCCGCTCGACCCGAACCCAGAGGTCGGTCCCAGGCAGGCCCAGGACATCTTCGACTCGATCGACGTCGCGGCGCTGCTAGGCGTCAAGCGGGTCGTGACGATGTCCGGCACGCCCGCCTCCGACGCGGGCGGCAGCCTCCCGGTCTGGAACGTGCTGCCCTGGCACAGCGCCTTCCTCGACGTGCGGGACTACCAGTGGAACGAGGTCACGCTCCCGTTCTGGCGGCAGGTCCAGGCCCGGGCCGCGGACGCCGACGTGAAGGTCTGCATCGAGATGCATCCGCACAACGTGGTCTACAACCCGGCGACGCTGGAGCGGCTCGCCACCGAGATCAACGCCACCCACGTCGGCGCCGAGATGGACCCCAGCCACCTGTTCTGGCAGGGGATCGAGCCGATCGAGGCGGTGAACCACCTGGGCGGCCTCGTGTACAACGCCGCGGCCAAGGACACCCGGATCAACGCCGCCGCCCGGATCAACGGCGTGCTGGACGACCGCTTCGGTCGGGTCCGCACGGGCGACCCGGACGCCCTCGGCCTCGGCGGCGACTACACGCTCAGCCGCTGGCCGGACAACGCCTCCTGGGACTTCGTCGCGGTCGGGCGCGGGCACGACGTCGCCTGGTGGCGGGAGTTCCTGCGGGCGCTCGGGCGGATCGACCCGGACATGGCGGTGAACATCGAGCACGAGGACCAGGAGCTGGACCAGATGGAGGGCCTGCGCGCCGCCGCCCAGACCCTGCTCGAAGCCGCCGGCTGAGCAGGACGCCGGCGATGTCGAGGATCCGGTGAGGCGCTGCGCCGCTCGGCCGAGCAGGGGCAGGCGGTCGATGTCGCACCGCTGTAGTGACCTGTCCAGCCCCTCCGGGCGGCCGTGGCTAGATGCCGGCCAGGCTGAACTGGAAGGTGTACCGGCTCGCTCGATACATGTGCGAGCCGTACTCGACCGGGCGGCCGTTGGCGTCCCAGGCGGTGCGGGTCATCGTCAGCAGCGCCGCGCCGCGCCGCTCGCCCAACTGGCGTGCCTCGACCGCCGTCGCCGTGCGTGCGCCGATCACCTGGGTGGCCATCCGGGGGGCGTAGCCGGCGTTGCGCAGCAGGGGGTAGAGGCCGTGTTCCTCCAGGTCGCGGGCGGTCGGGCGGAGCACGTCGACCGGGACGGCGTTGTACATCAGCGCCAGCGGCTCGTCGCCGGCGTAGCGCAGCCGGGTCACCGACGTCACCTCGGTGCCGTCCGGTACGCCCAGCGCCGAAGCCACGGTGTCGGTGGCGGGCAGCACCTCCAGCGAGATCACTACGGTCCGGGGCCTGCGGCCCGCCTTGGCGAGGTCGTCGAACAGGCTGGTGAGCTCGATCGGGCGGTGCAGCTTGGGGTGCATCACCTGGGTCCCGACGCCGCGCTTGCGCACGAGCATGCCGCGCTCGACGAGGTACTGGATGGCGCGGCGCATCGTCGGGCGCGAGACGCCGAGCTGGTCGGCGAGGTCGATCTCGTTCTCCAGCCGCGCGCCGACCGGGATCTCCCCCTCCTCGATCAGCTGCTGCAGCCGGGTCGCCACCTGGAAGTAGAGCGGGACCGGGCTGGTGCGGTCCAACGCCACGGCGCCGGCGACGATCTGCGGACTGTATGGCGTGGACAAGGTGTCACCTCGTGCCCTGATACCTGCCGCCGACGGATGACTCGCCGCGACCCCTGCGGGGCCCCGGTCGCACTCAGGATCTCTATATGTCAACACTAATGTCAAGACAAACACTTGACCGGGCGATCTGTCCGCTTGCATACTCCTCGGAACGTGCGCGACACCCCAGACCTGGTAGCGGCACGTCAGATTCGACTTCCCACTCCGGCGCGCACACGGTCGGCATTGCGCGCGGCGGCACTGCGGGCGGCTCGACTCGAGGAGGTCCTCCATTGGCCACCGACCACTCGGGCCCCGGCGGGATGGGCGACTCATTGCCGAAGCGGGCGGGGTGAGCTCGGTGCTCGACGTCCTGACCGCCGGCCGGATCAGCGTCGACATCTACCCGCTCCAGACCGGGGTGGGCCTGGACGAGGTCGAGACCTTCGGCAAGTACCTCGGCGGCTCCGCCACCAACGTCGCCGTGGCCGCGGCGAGGTACGGCCGGGCGTCCGCGGTGATCACCCGCACCGGCGACGACTCTCTGGGCCGGTTCGTCCACCGCGCGCTGAAGGACTTCGGCGTGGCCGACCGCTTCGTCACGCCGGTCCCGGGGATGCTGACCCCCGTCGTCCTGTGCGAGATCTTCCCGCCGGACGACTTCCCCCTGTACTTCTACGGGCGCACCCCCACCGCGCCCGACATGCAGCTGACCGACCGCGACTTCGACCGGGACGCCGTGCGCGACACCCGGATCTTCTGGATCACGGTCACCGGCCTCTCCCAGGAGCCGAGCGCCTCGGCCACCATGGCGGCGCTGCGGGCCCGTGACCGCCGCGGGCACACCGTCCTCGACCTGGACTACCGCCCGATGTTCTGGCCGTCGCGGGAGGCCGCTCGCGAGCGCGTGGCTGCGGCGCTGCCGTTGAGCACGGTCGCGGTGGGGAACCTCGACGAGTGCGAGACCGCCGTGGGTGAGCGCGAGCCGCGCCGCGCCGCCGCGGCCCTGCTCGAGCGCGGGGTCGAGCTCGCCGTGGTCAAGCAGGGCCCGAAGGGCGTGCTCGCGTGCACCGCCGAGGAGTCGGTGGAGGTCCCGACGTACCCGGTGGACGTGATCAACGGCCTCGGCGCCGGCGACGCCTTCGGCGGGGCGCTGTGCCACGGGCTGCTCGCGGGGTGGCCGCTGGAGCGGATCCTCCGCTTCGCCAACGTGGCCGGGGCGATCGTCGCCTCCCGGCTGGAGTGCTCGTCCGCGATGCCCACGCAGGACGAGGTCACCACGCGCCTTGAGGAGGCCAGCGGTGTCCGTTGACGACCTCGTGGTGCTGGACCGGGATGCCGGCGACGTGGTTCGCCACCTCGTCGGGATCCGCGCCTCGCGACCCGAAGCGATCGCCGAGGCCGCCGCTGCGCGCGTGCGCCCGGCGTCCCTGTACGGCCCGACCGGCAAGCTGATGGTCATCGCCGCGGACCACCCGGCCCGCGGCGCCCTGCGGGCCGGTTCGGACCACCTGGCGATGGCCGACCGCGCCCAGCTGCTCCGGCGGCTGTGCCGCGCGCTGGCCCACCCCCAGTTCAACGGCGTGCTCGGGACCGCCGACATCCTCGAGGACCTGCTGCTGCTCGGTGCGCTGGAAGACAAGGTCGTGATCGGCTCGATGAACCGGGGCGGGCTCGCCGGCACGGTCTTCGAGATCGACGACCGGTTCACCGGCTACGACGCCGCCTCGATCGCGGAGGCGGGGTTCGAGGGCGGCAAGATGCTGCTCCGGATCGACCCCGCCGACCCGGCGACCTCCCCGACCCTGCAGGCCTGCGCCGAGGCGGTCTCGGAGCTCGCGGCCCACCGCAAGATGGCGATGATCGAGCCGTTCCTGTCCGGCCGGACCGACGGGCGGGTGCACAACGACCTGACCCCCGAAGCCGTGATCCGCTCGATCACGGTGGCCGCCGGGCTCGGCACCACGTCGGCCTACACCTGGCTGAAGCTGCCGGTGGTCGAGGGGATGGACCGGGTGCTGGCCGCGTCCACGCTGCCCACGCTGATCCTCGGCGGCGAGGTGCCCGACGACCCCGCCGCGACGTACGCCACCTGGGAGCGGACGCTCGCGCTGCCCACCGTCCAGGGGCTCGTGATCGGTCGCTCGCTGCTCTATCCCGCCGACGGGAACGTCGACGCGGCGCTGGAGACCGCGGTGGGGCTGCTGTGACCACCCGCAGCCTGACGGTCGCGCAGGCCCTCGTCCGCTTCCTCGCCGCCCAGTACAGCGAGCGCGACGGCGTCGAGCAGCGCCTGATCCCCGGCTGCTTCGGCATCTTCGGGCACGGCAACGTGGCCGGCGTCGGGCAGGCGCTGCTCGAGGCCAAGCTGACCGGCGCCGCGGACCTGCCCTACTACCTGGCGCGCAACGAGCAGGCGATGGTGCACGCGTCGGTCGGCTTCGCCCGCATGCGCAACCGGCTGCAGGCGATGGCCTGCACCGCCTCGATCGGCCCCGGCTCGACCAACATGCTCACCGGCGCCGCGCTGGCCACGATCAACCGGATCCCCGTCCTGCTGCTGCCCGGCGACCTGTTCGCCACCCGGGTCGCCACCCCCGTCCTGCAGGAGCTGGAGGACCCGCGGTCGTACGACGTCTCGGTGAACGACGCTTTCCGACCGCTGTCTCGCTTCTTCGATCGGATCAACCGCCCCGAGCAGCTGCCGTCGGCGCTGCTGGCGGCCATGCGGGTCCTCACGGATCCCGCGGAGACCGGCGCCGTCACGCTGGCGCTGCCGCAGGACGTCCAGGCCGAGGCGTTCGACTGGCCGGAGGAGCTGTTCCGCAAGCGGGTCTGGCACGTCGCCCGCCCGGCGCCCGAGGCCGCAGCCGTGGCGCGGGCCGCCGAGGTGATCCGCTCGTCCGCCCGGCCGCTGCTGGTCTGCGGCGGCGGGGTGCTCTACGCCGAGGCGCAGGACGTCCTGCGCCGCTTCGCCGAGGTCACCGGCATCCCGGTCTCGGACACCCAGGCGGGCAAGGGCGGCGTCCTGTGGGACCACCCCTGCGCGGTCGGCGGCGTGGGCTCGACCGGCTCGCCGGTGGCCAACGCGCTCGCCCGCGAGGCGGACGTCGTGATCGGCGTCGGCACCCGGTACAGCGACTTCACCAGCGCCTCGCGCACCGCGTTCGCCAACCCGGATGTCCGGTTCGTCAACATCAACGTCACCGGCTTCGACGCGGCGAAGCACTCCGGCATCGGCGTGGTCGCCGACGCCCGGGAGGCGCTCGAGGCGCTGCTCGCCGCACTGCCGGGGTACCGGGTCGCCGACGGCTACGCCTCCGCCTACCGGGAGGCGACCGGGCGCTGGTCGCGGGTGGTCGACGAGGCCTTCCACGCCGACCACGCGCCGCTGCCGTCCCAGACCGAGGTGATCGGGGCGGTGAACGAGCTCTGCGACCCCCGCGACGTGCTCGTGCAGGCCGCCGGCAGCCTCCCCGGGGACCTCCAGATGCTGTGGCGGGCGCGGGACGCCAAGCAGTACCACGTCGAGTACGGGTACTCCTGCATGGGCTACGAGATCGCCGGCGCACTCGGGATCAAGATGGCCGCTCCCGACCGCGAGGTGATCTCGCTGGTCGGCGACGGCTCGTACCTGATGATGAACAGCGAGATCGTCACGGCGGTGGCCGAGGGGATCAAGCTGGTGATCATCCTGGTGCAGAACCACGGGTTCTCCTCGATCGGCGCCCTGTCCGAGAGCCTCGGGTCGCAGCGGTTCGGCACCCGCTACCGGTTCCGCAACCCGGAGACCGGCCTGCTGGACGGCGACTACCTGCCGGTCGACCTGGCCACCAACGCCGAGAGCCTCGGCGCCGACGTCCTGCGGGTCCGCACGATCGCCGAGTTCCGCGAGGCCTTCGGCCGGGCGCGGGCCGCGCAGCGGACCACCGTCGTGCACATCGAGACCGACCCGCTGGCTCCGGTGCCCTCCTCCGAGTCGTGGTGGGACGTGCCGGTCTCCGAGGTGGCCGACCTGGAGTCCACCCGCGATGCGCGCGCGGTCTACCAGAAGCACAAGGCCGACCAGCGGCTCTACCTCTGACCCCGAGACGACACCACCCCCGAGACGACACCAGAAAGAGGCGACGCCGATGCCCACCATCGAGCACTGGATCGACGGCGGCCAGACCGCCGGTGCCTCCACCCGGCGAGCGCCGGTGTGGAACCCGGCCACCGGCGAGCAGCAGGCCGAGGTCGTGCTCGCCGATGCAGCGGACGTCGACGCCGCGGTCCAGGCGGCGCGCAAGGGCTTCGAGAAGTGGCACGACGTCTCGCTCACCCGCCGCGCCAGGGTGATGTTCGCCTTCCGCAACCTGGTCGAGGAGCACACCGACGAGCTAGCCAAAATCGTGGCGGCCGAGCACGGCAAGGTCGTCGACGACGCCAAGGGCGAGATCGTGCGCGGCATGGAGGTCGCCGAGTACGCCTGCGGCCTCCCCCAGCTGCTCAAGGGCGAGTACTCCGACCAGGTCTCGACCGACGTCGACTCGCACTCGTTCCGGCAGCCGCTCGGCGTGTGCGCCGGGATCACGCCGTTCAACTTCCCGGTGATGGTCCCGATGTGGATGCACCCGATGGCGATCGCCTGCGGCAACTCCTTCGTGCTCAAGCCGAGCGAGCGCGACCCGTCGGCGTCCAACTTCATCGCGCAGCTGTACGCCGACGCCGGGCTTCCGGACGGCGTGTTCAACGTGCTGCACGGCGACAAGACGGCGGTCGACGGGCTGCTCGACCACCCGCTGGTCAACGCGGTGTCGTTCGTCGGGTCCACGCCGATCGCGAAGTACGTGTTCGAGCGGGGTACGTCCAACGACAAGCGGGTCCAGGCCCTCGGCGGCGCGAAGAACCACGCGATCGTCATGCCGGACGCCGACCTGGAATTCGCGGTCAACCACCTCACCGCGGCGGCCTTCGGCTCCGCCGGCGAGCGCTGTATGGCGATCTCGGTAGCGGTCGCGGTCGGCGAGGTGGCCGACCCGCTGGTGGCCCTGCTCAAGCAGAAGGCGATCGAGACCGCGGTCGGCCCTGCCAGCGACCCGCGCAGCGAGATGGGTCCGGTGGTGACCGCGCAGGCCCGGGACCGGATCGTCGGTTACATCGACTCCGGCGAGGCGGCCGGCGCCGAGCTGGTGGTGGACGGCCGAGGCCTCACGGTCGAGGGGCACGAGGGCGGCTTCTTCGTCGGCCCCACGCTCTTCGACCGGGTCACCCCGGACATGGAGATCTACACCGACGAGATCTTCGGGCCCGTGCTGTGCGTCGTCCGCGTGGACTCGCTGGACGAGGGCATCGAGCTGATCAACGAGGGTCCGTTCGGCAACGGCACCGCCATCTTCACCAACAGCGGGCCGGTCTCGCGGAAGTTCCAGCGCAACGTGCAGGCCGGCATGGTCGGCATAAATGTGCCCGTACCGGTACCTATGGCCTTCTACTCCTTCGGCGGCTGGAAGGCTTCACTGTTCGGTGACAAGCACATCCACGGACCGGAGGGGATCAAGTTCTACACCCGGGGAAAGGTCATCACGACGCGCTGGCCGCGCCTGGAGACCCCCGAGGACCACAAGGCCCACATGCACTTCCCGACCGCGGTCTAGCGGTCACCCAGCATCGGCCGCGCCGGCTGCTCAGGCGCGGCCGAGGAGTCAGGGAGGAGGAGCTTCTCGTACTGCACCACCGGCCCCGCCGGGCCGCACAGCTTGACGGAGCCTCTCGGAACGGCCGAGAGCCCTACCTCACGACGAAAGGGACTCAGATGTCCAGACTGGGCAAGCGGGCTCTGGTCGCCGCTCTGGTGGCCGGGCTGGCTGTCACGGCAAGCGCATGCAGCAGCACCGGGGGAAAAGCGGCCGAGGAAAGCGCGGCGCCCGCCGCCGCCGGTAAGGCCAACACGCCACAGATCACGATTGCGATGGTCACCCACGGCGCTCCGGGTGACACGTTCTGGGACATCATCCGCAAGGGCGCCGAGGCCGCGTCGGCCAAGGACAACGTCACGTTCAAGTACTCCTCGGATCCCGACTCGGGCAAGCAGGCGACGCTGATCCAGTCCGCGATCGACAGCAAGGTGGACGGCATCGCGGTCACGCTCCCCGACCCTCCGGCGATCGGGCCGGCTGTGCAGAAGGCCATCGCCGCCGGGATCCCGGTGGTCGCGTTCAACGCCGGCATCGGCGATTACGCGAAGTACGGAGTGCTGTCCTACTTCGGTTCGGACGAGAGCGTGGCCGGTGAGGCCGCTGGCGCGAAGGCATCGGAGAGCGGCGCCCAGCACGTCCTGTGCGTCGTGCAGTTCCAGGGGCAGGTGCAGCTGGAGGCCCGGTGCTCCGGCGTGGAGTCCACCTTCAAGGGCAAGTACGACAAGATCTACGTCAACGGCTCGGACCTGCCGTCGGTGCGCACCACGATCGCGGCGAAGCTCAAGCAGGACCCGAGCATCGACTACGTGGTCACCCTCGGCGCGCCGATCGCGCTGACCGCGATCGACGCGATCAAGGACGGCAGCAGCAAGGCCAAGCTCGGGACGTTCGACTTCAACCCGCAGATCCCGCCGAAGATCAAGTCCGGTGAGATCCAGTTCGCGATCGACCAGCAGCCGTACCTGCAGGGCTACCTGGCCATCGACTCGCTGTGGCTCTACAAGACCAACGGCAATGTCCTCGGCGGCGGCAAGCCCTCGCTGACCGGGCCCTTCGTCATCGACAGCAAGAACATCGACTTCATCGCCCCGTTCGCGGCCGCCGGCACACGGTAGCCAGCAGTGGGGGTCGCCGTCCGCGGCGACCCCCACTGAACCCCGAAACTCGGAGGTCTTTATGAGTCAGACGCTGGACGTCGGCGTCAAGCCACCCGCCCGGGACGAGCGGGTCGTCCAAAGATCCCTGCTGTCGAGGCTGCTCACCCGCCCCGAGGTGGGGGCGCTGCTCGGCGCGATCGTCATCTTCATCGTCTTCTTCATCGTCGCCCCGCCGTTCCGTGACGCCGGCTCGCTGTCGACGGTCCTCTACGTCAGCTCCACCTACGGCATCCCCGCGGTCGCGGTCGCGCTGCTGATGATCGGTGGGGAGTTCGACCTGTCCGCAGGCGTCGCCGTGACCAGCGCCGCCCTGGTCGCCTCGATGGTCAGCTGGTGGTTCAGCGCGAACATGTGGGTCGGCGTTCTCGTCGCCCTGGTGGTCGCGCTCGGGATCGGGTTTGTCAACGGGTATCTCGTGGTGAAGACCGGCATCCCGAGCTTCCTGGTGACGCTGGGCACGTTCTTCATGATCCGCGGCCTTAACCTCGCCGTCACCAAGCTGATCACGGGCAACGTCGGGACCAACGACGTGTCGAACATCCAGGGGTTCAACTCGGCGGAGAAGGTCTTCGCCTCCTCGTTCACGGTCGGGGGCGTGCAGATCCGGGTCACGCTGCTGTGGTGGATCCTGTTCATCGCCATCGCCACCTGGGTGCTGCTGCGCACGCACATCGGCAACTGGATCTTCGCGGTCGGCGGCTCGGCGCCCAGCTCACGGGCGGTCGGCGTCCCGGTGGCCCGGGTGAAAATCGGCCTGTTCATGGCGGTCGGGCTGATGTGCTGGTTCACCGGCATGCACATCCTGTTCGCCTTCAACACCGTGCAGTCCGGGATCGGCCTCGGCAACGAGTTCATCTACATCGTCGCGGCCGTGGTCGGCGGCTGCCTGCTGACCGGCGGGTACGGCTCGGTGATCGGTGCAGCGATCGGCGCGTTCATCTTCGGGATGACCAACCAGGGCATCGTCTACGCCGGATGGAACCCCGACTGGTTCTACTTCTTCCTGGGTGCGCTGCTGCTCGGCGCGATCCTGCTGAACAACTGGGTCCGCAAGCGGGCGGAGGCCATGCGATGACTGACATCCGTGAAGAGACGAGCGGCCCGGCGCCGACCGGCGGCGCACCGCTGGTGAGCCTGATCGACGCGGGCAAGCACTACGGCAACATCATCGCCCTGTCGGGGATCACGCTGGAGGTCAGCGGTTCGGAGGTCACCTGCGTGCTGGGCGACAACGGCGCCGGCAAGTCGACCCTCATCAAGATCATCGCAGGGCTGCACCAGCACGACGAGGGCACCTACGAGGTGGAGGGGCAGGCGGTGCGCTTCAACTCCCCCCGCGAGGCGCTGGACCACGGGATCGCCACCGTGTACCAGGACCTCGCGGTCGTGCCGCTGATGCCGGTCTGGCGCAACTTCTTCCTCGGCAACGAGATGCGCAAGGGGCTCCGGATGGACATCCCGTTGATGCGGTCGACCACCAAGCAGGAGCTGCTCGACATGGGCATCGACCTGCGCGACGTCGACCAGCCGATCGGCACGCTGTCCGGCGGCGAGCGGCAGTGCGTGGCGATCTCGCGGGCCGTGCACTTCGGCGCCAAGGTGCTCATCCTGGACGAGCCGACCGCGGCGCTCGGGGTCAAGCAGTCCGGCGTGGTCCTCCGCTACATCATCAACGCGCGGGAGCGCGGGCTGGGCGTCATCTTCATCACCCACAACCCGCACCACGCCTTCCCTGTCGGGGACCGGTTCATGCTGCTCAAGCGCGGCCGCAGCATCGGCTACTACGAGAAAAACGAGGTGACCCGCGACGAGCTCACCGCGCTCATGGCGGGTGGCGCCGAGCTGGAGGAGCTGAGCCACGAGCTGCAGGCCGGCGGCGGTGCGGCGGCCGAGGCGGCGCACGTCCTCGAGGAGGAGGCGCACGAGCTCGGCATCAGCGGTCAGCGCCCGGGCGGCGGTGAACGCCCGGGCGGCGGCGAATGACCGAGGCTCTCGGCGCCGGTCCGCTCCTGCTCGGCAGCTGTCCCGACTCCTGGGGGGTCTGGTTCGCCGACGATCCCCTCCAGACCCCCTGGGAGCGGTTCCTCGACGAGCTGTCCGGGGTCGGGTACGAGTGGATCGAGCTGGGCCCCTACGGGTACCTGCCGACCGACCCGTCCCGGCTGGCGGACGAGCTGGCCACCCGCGGCCTGCGGGTGGCCGGGGGGACCATGCACGGGGAGAGCGGGCTGCACCGGGCCGGCGACCTCCCCGCCATCGTCGCGAAGACGCGCAAGGTGGCCGAGCTGACCGGCGCCCTCGGGGCCCGGCACGTGGTCTTCGTGCTCGTGCCGGGCTACCGGGACGACGAGACCGGCGCCTACACCGAGCCGGCAGAGCTGGACGACGACGCGTGGAAGACGCTGTGCACCTCGGCCGACGAGCTCGGGAAGATCGTTGCCGAGGAGTACGGCGTCACGCTGCAGGTGCACCACCACGCCGACGCGCACATCGAGACGCAGGCGGAGGTCGAGCGCTTCCTCGAGGGCACCGACCCCCGCTACGTCTCGCTGTGCCTGGACACCGGGCACTACGCCTACGGCGGCGGGGACAGCGTCGCGCTGATCCGGGACCACCCCGACCGGATCGGCTACATCCACATCAAGCAGATGGACCCGGCCATCGTCGAGCGCGCCAAGCGGGAGGACATGGCCTTCGGGAAGGCGGTCCGGATGGGCGCCAGCTGCGAGCCGCCCAGCGGTGTGCCGGACATCCCCTCGGTGGCCCAGGCTCTGCTCGACCGCGGGACCGAGACCTTCGTGATCGTCGAGCAGGACATGTACCCCGTGGACTTCGACGTCCCCATGCCGATCGCGCAGCGCACGTTCCACTACCTGCGCGGGGTGGGGATCGGCGTCTGAGGTCTCGCGAGAACAGGCAGGAGTGCGAAGGATGAGCGTGCGGGTCGGCGTGATCGGTATCGGCATGATCGGGCAGGATCACATCCGCCGGATGTCGACGGTGCTGTCGGGAACCACCGTGGTGGCAGTCAGCGACGTCGACCTGGCCCGCGCGCAGGAGGTGGCCGACGCGATCGCCGCGCGGGTCCATCCCACCGGCCAGGACCTGATCGGCGACGGCGACGTGGACGCCGTCCTGGTCGCCTCGTGGGGAGGCACCCACGAGGAGTACGTGCTCGCGGCGATCGAGGCGGGCAAGCCGGTCTTCTGCGAGAAGCCGCTGGCCAACACGCAGAAGGCCTGCCTGCGGATCATCGAGGCCGAGGTCGCCGCGGGCCGCCGGCTGGTGCAGGTCGGCTTCATGCGCCGCTACGACGAGGCGTACCGGGCGCTGAAGGCCGTCGTCGCCGGCGGGACGATCGGCACGCCACTGATCATGCACTGCACGCACCGCAACCCGGGCGTGCCGTCGTACTACGAGAGCGACTCGGCGATCACCGACACCGCGGTGCACGAGATCGACATGGTGCGCTGGATGTTCGACGAGGAGATCGTCGCCGCCACCGTGCTGAACCCGCGTCGCAGCCGGCACGGCGGCGAACTGCAGGACCCGATGATCCTCCTGCTGGAGATGGCCAGCGGCATCATCGTCGACGTCGAGATCTCGGTGAACATCCGCTACGGCTACGACATCCGCGGGGAGGTCGTCTGCGAGGACGGGACGGCCGCGCTCGGCGAGTCCAGCCCGGTGACGGTCCGGCACGAGGGCGCCGTGACCAGCCGGGTTCCGACCGACTGGCGGGAACGCTTCATCCGGGCCTACGACATCGAACTGCAGGAGTGGGCCGACGCCGTCAGGTCGGGCGGCGACCTCGGCCCCAGCTCGTGGGACGGCTACGCCGCCGCCGCCGTCTCGGACGCCGCGCTGGAGGCCCGGCGCAGCGGGGCCCGCACAGTCGTGTCGCTGGCCGACAAGCCTGCGCTGTACGCCGGCTGACCCGCCGGCGCAGCACCCTCACGAGCCGGAGAGAAGGATTGCCGTGAAGCTCGCGCTCGACCCCTACATGCTGCGCAACGTGCCCCTGGTCGAACTGCCCGGGGTGGTCGCGGACCTCGGCTACCAGTACATCGAGCTCTCGCCGCGGGAGGACTTCACCCCGTTCTTCCTGCACCCCCGGGCCGGCCGCGACGTCGTCACGAAGTTCAAGAAGGCGCTCGACGCGGCCGGGGTGCAGATCGCAACGCACCTGCCGCTGTACCGCTGGTCCGGCCCGGACGAGGACGAGCGCCAGGCGGCGGTCCGGTACTGGAAGCGGGCGATCCAGCTCACCGTCGACCTGGACTGCCGGGTGATGAACTCGGAGTTCAACGGCAGGCCCGAGGCAGCCAGCCGCAGCGAAGCCCAGTTCTGGCGCTCGATGGAGGAGCTGCTGCCGGCCTTCGAGCGGGAGGGGATGGAGCTACGCCTCGAGCCCCACCCCGACGACTTCGTCGAGGACGGCCGGACCGCCGTCGACATGGTGCGCGGCATCGACTCGTCGCTGGTCAGCTTCCTGTACTGCGCCCCGCACACCTTCCACATGGGCGGCGACATCACCGGGGTGATGGAGTACGCCGGCGACCTGCTCACCCATCTGCACGTGGCCGACTCCTTCGACCACCGCGCGTCGTCCGGGCTGCGCTACATCGTGAACCCGCCCGGGTCGCCCGCTCGGGTGCACCAGCACCTGGACATCGGGCAGGGCGAGGTGAACTGGGAGGAGTTCTTCGGCACCCTCGGCCGGATGAAGTTCGACGGCATCATGACCGTCTGCGTGTTCGCCTGGGAGGAGCGCGCGCGGGAGTCCAGCGTGTTCAACCGCGAGACGATCGAGGGCTACCTCAAGAACTGGGGCTGAGGGCCAGGCGATCGCTCATTCCGCCGGGTTGGCGCGCAGCCAGTTCAGCACCTGCTGGGCGTGCCCGTCCGGGGGGAAGATCGGGTAGAACACGTGCTCGATCCGGCCGTCGCGCACGACCAGGGTCACCCGTTTGATCAGCGTCTGCCCGGCGGCCTGGAACGTCGGCAGCCGGAGCGCATTGGTCAGCAGCAGGTCGGCGTCCGACAGCAGCGGGAACGGCAGGTTCAGCCGATCGCTCGCCTCGCGCTGGTAGTCGGTGTCCTGGGTGGACAGGCCGTAGACCTCGGCACCGGCCGCGAGCAGCTCCGCGTGGTGGTCCCGGAAGGCGCAGCTCTCCGGCGTGCAGCCGCGCGCGCCGGGGATCTCGTCCCAGTCGGGGACCAGCGGCTCCTCGTCGGGGCGGCCGGTCCGCGGGTAGGCGTAGACGACGGTCCGTGCCACCGCCGGCGAACCCTGTTCGGAGCGATCCAGGCGCACGGTCCGGCCGTCGGTGGCCGGCAGCTCGATCGGCGGGACCGCCACGCCGGGGAGGTGGTCGGCCCCGCCGTCGTCCACCGGTTCGGGCAGGGCGTCGGGCAGGATCGTCGGGTCGTACGTACTCACCCGTCCACCCTCGCAC
>JBKPQU010000070.1:0-8156 GCA_046734255.1 Actinomycetota bacterium | reverse complement strand
GGACCAGGGTGCCTGCCGCGGACTCCCCCGACGACGGTCGCCGCCGGTGCACCCGGGCCGGGCCCAGCGGTGTCGGGACGTCGAAACCGTCAGGCGCGTCAGAAGAGCGGGACATCCCCGGCACCGATCAGCGCGCCCGTGGCCGGGTCGACCACTCCGACCAGCTGGTCGGTCGGCAGGGGCTCGAGCAGTTCGGGCCCGTTGTTGGACGCCGCGTTGACCCGCAGGGAGACCGGCACCGCGGCGAACCGGCCGGGCGCAGCGGGCTGAAGCAGCGCGCGCAACGTGTCGGGGTCACGCTGCAGCGGGTCCAGCCAGGCGCCCCACAGCGACCGCGGGAGCACCAGCGGCATCCGGTCGTGCACCGCGCGCAGTCCAGGCTCCGCCCGCACGGTGACCACGGAGAAGCTGGCCAGCCAGGCCTGCGGGTCGTCGGCGTGCCGGGTGCGGTCACGCCACAGGTCGTAGACACCGGCGATCGCGGCGACGGTGCCGTCCGCCGGACGGATGAAGAACGGCTGCCGCCGTGGCCGTCCCCGGTCGTCGACGGCGGTCGGGCTCACCTGCCACTCGAACCAGCCGTCGGCCGGGATCAGGCAACGCTGCGCCAGCACCGCCGTCCGGTACGCCGGTTTGTCCAGGATCGTCTCCGCCCGGGCGTTGATCAGGCGGCCGGCGATCCCGCGGTCCTCGGCCCACCACGGCACGAGACCCCAGGTGAAGAGCCGGAGCCGGCGCGCGGGCCGGTCGGCGTCCTGGTCGACCTGAGCCGCGAACACGACCGGCGCCGTCTTGGTCGGGGCGACGTTGTAGTCCGGCTCGAACTCCTCGATCAAGTCCTCCCCCGGCGCCTGTTCGGCGACCGCCTCGATCTCGAACTCCTCGATCAGGTCCTCGGGCCGCCGGCCGGCCGCGTACCGCCCGCACATGCGACACAGCCTGGCACCCGGAGGACCCCGCTCGCGCCTCGCCCCCGAAAGGGGTAGAGAGGAGGCATGACGATCGTGCGCCGAGTCGCCCGCCCGATGCTCGCTGCTCAGTTCATCTGGGGGGGCATTGACACGTTCCGGCACCCGGGCCCGCGGGCGGAGACCGCGCGCCCCGTGCTGGAGATGCTGTCCGGCCCGCTCCACCTCCCGAACGACCCGGAGAACATCGTGCGCGCCAATGCCGCGGTGATGACCGGGGCCGGCGTCATGCTCGCCTTCGGCCGGTTCCCGCGGCTGGCCGGGGCGGTCCTGGCCGCCACGATGGTGCCGACCACGTACGCCGGGCACCCGTTCTGGCAGGAGAAGGATCCGGACCTCCGCCGCCAGCAGCGCACCCACTTCCTGAAGAACATGGGCCTGCTCGGCGGCGTGCTGCTCGCCGCCGTCGACACCGAGGCCCGTCCGGGGCTGGCGTGGCGCGCCCGGCGGGCCGCGCGGGACGCCAAGCGCGAGGCCCGTTACGCCAAGCGCGGGGCCAAGCGGGAGGCCGCCCGGGCGATGACTGCGGCGCGGGCCGCGCTGCCTGGCTGAGACGTACCGCCGGCCCCGGCTACCCTCCCCCGCATGAGCGAGGCTAGCTGGCCGGCACCCGTCGCGGACCAACCGATCGACGCCACCGTCGTCCTGCCCGGGTCCAAGTCGCTGACCAACCGGTACCTCGTGCTGGCGGCCGCGGCCGGCGAACCGTCCCGCCTGCGTGCGCCGCTGCGCTCCCGTGACACCCAGCTGATGGCGGACGGCCTCCGCGCGCTGGGCGCGACGATCGACGACGTCGGCCCGGACACCGGGTTCGGCCCCGACTGGCTGGTCACTCCCCGCGACCTGCGAGGTCCGGCCCGGATCGACTGCGGCCTGGCCGGCAC
Source organism: Actinomycetota bacterium (assembly GCA_046734255.1). GTDB lineage: Bacteria > Actinomycetota > Actinomycetes > Actinomycetales > Kineosporiaceae > JBKPQU01. The sequence continues at coordinate 6,304 of JBKPQU010000070.1, read as the reverse complement.
CGTGATGCGCTTCCTCCCCCCGATCGCCGCGCTCGCCCTCGGCGACGTCGACTTCGACGGCGACCCGCGGGCCCGGCAGCGGCCCATGGCACCCGTGATCCAGGCGCTGCGCGACCTCGGGGTCGACGTGGACGACGGCGGCGCCGGCGTCCTGCCTTTCACGGTCCGCGGCACCGGGCGGGTCCAGGGTGGGACGGCGCAGATCGACGCCTCGGCGTCGAGCCAGTTCGTCTCCGGCCTGCTGCTGGCCGGTGCCCGGTTCGAGCACGGCGTTCGGATCGAGCACCAGGGCCCGCCGATCCCCAGCCAGCCGCACGTGACGATGACGCTGGAGGCGCTTCGGGACGTCGGCGTCGTCGTCGAGGAGGTCGGGGAGTCCTGCTGGCAGGTGGAGCCCGGCCCGATCGGCGGGCTGGACGTCCAGGTCGAGCCGGACCTGTCCAATGCCGGGCCGTTCCTGGCCGCCGCGGCGGTGACCGGCGGTCGAGTGCGGGTCCCGGGGTGGCCGCAGTACACGACCCAGGCCGGCGACGCGCTGCGCGACCTGCTCGACGCGATGGGCGCCGACGTCACGCTGGACCGGGACGGCCTGACCGTGGCCGGCACCGGTGAGCTGTACGGTCTGGACGCCGACCTGCACGACGCCGGCGAGCTGGCGCCCGTGGTCGCCGCGGTCGCCGCGCTGGCGACCTCGCCGTCCCGGCTCAGCGGGATCGCCCACCTGCGCGGCCACGAGACCGACCGGCTGGCGGCCCTGGCCACCCAGCTCAACGCGCTCGGCGGCGACGTGGCCGAGACCGACGACGGCCTGGTGATCCACCCGCGCGCGCTGCACGGCGGCCGCTTCGCCACCTACGACGACCATCGCCTGGCCACGGCGGCCGCCGTGATCGGGCTGCGGGTCCCCGGGATCGAGGTGGAGAACGTCGGCACGACCGCCAAGACCCTGCCCGGATTCACCGATCTGTGGGCCCGGATGCTGGCCGCGCGGGCCGGCTCGGCGAGCGGGCGCGGATGACCGAGCGGCGGCGGCGGGACCTGGACGAGTCCGATGTCCGGGTGCGACCCAACCCGCGCGGCACGCGCCCACGCAGCAAGGAGCGCCCGCGGCACGCCGACGCGACCCTCGCCCAGGTGGTCACCGTCGACCGCGGCCGCTACACCTGCCTGCTCGGCGGGTTCTCCGCGTCGCCGGAGGCCGGGCTCGTGGTGGCGATGAAGGCGCGGGAGCTGGGCCGCGCCAGCGTCGTCGTCGGCGACCGGGTCGCGCTCGTGGGCGACGTCAGCGGCGCGCCGGACACGCTCGCGCGGATCGTGCGGGTCGAGCCGCGCGGCTCTGCGCTGCGGCGCAGCGCGGACGACACCGACCCGGTCGAGCGGGTGATCGTCGCCAACGCCGATCAGCTGGCGGTGGTCACGGCACTGGCGGACCCGACGCCGCGACCGCGACTGGTCGACCGGACCCTGGTCGCGGCGTACGACGCCGGCCTGGAGCCGCTGCTCGTACTGACCAAGGCGGACCTGCGCGACCCGGCGGGCTTCCTCGCCAGCTACGCGCCGCTGGACGTGCCGTACGTCGTCACCCGGCTGAACGCGGACGGCGGGATCGGCGGCCTGCCCGAGGTCCGGGACCGGCTGGCCGACCGGGTCAGCGTTCTCGTCGGGCACTCCGGGGTGGGCAAGTCGACGCTGGTCAACGCGCTCGTGCCGGGGGCCACGCGGGTGACGGCCGAGGTCAACGAGGTCACCGGCCGCGGCCGGCACGTCTCGACGTCGGCGCTGGCGCTCCGGCTGCCCGAGGGCGGGTGGGTGGTCGACACCCCGGGCGTGCGCTCGTTCGGGCTCGCGCACGTGGACCCCGACCGGATCGTCGCGGCCTTCCCCGACCTCGCCGAGGGCACGATGGAGTGCCCGCGCGGCTGCACCCACGACGAGCCGGAGTGCGCCCTGGACGAGTGGGTGGCCTCCGGCGGCGCCGGCCCCGCGGGCCCGTCCAGGCTGGAGTCGCTGCGCCGCCTGCTCCGCTCCCGCGAGGGCCGTGACGATCAGAGCTCGGACCGCTGATCAGATCGCTGCTCAGATCTCTACGGTGCCGCCGATCCGCCAGTAGACGCCGGTGTCCCGGTCGAGGAAGCCCTCGTCGACGAGATAGCGGCGCAGCATCGCGACGTCGTCGTGGACGGCGCGCAACCGCCGGTTCACCTCGATCTCGGGGTAGCGCCGGCCGGGCTCGAACATCTGCGCGAGGTGATCGAGAACCACCAGGCGCTTCCAGCGCCTGGCCGGAACCACCGTCAGCCGGCCGTCGGCGTCCAGGAACGCCCGCAGGACGGCCTCCCGCCGCGGGTCGGGAACGCCGGCTTCCGGCATGGGCTGCACGCGGCGAGCCTATCCGCGGGCGCCCGAAGGGCCGGGCGGAACTCAGCCGCCCGGCGGCTTGGTGTTGGCGATCGTCTGCTCCCAGACGGCGCGGGCACCGGAGTCACCCGTGATCACGGTCCACCCGATCGCGGCCGCGCCGACCACCCCGACCAGCACGATGGTCAGCACGGCCAGCACGCCGCCGCGGCTGCCGAGCAGGACCACCAGCAGCGCGACCACGAACAGGGCCAGGGCGAACAGCCACAACAGCGTCCCGTACTTGCCGTGCTGCTCGGCGATCGTCTGGCCCTGCAACGCGCTGAGCCGGGCCTGCAGGTTCTTGCCGGACAGCCGCGCGACGTAGGCCATGCCCACGACGATCAGATCGGCCAGCGCCACCCACCGGGCCACCGGGCCGCGCCGCCAGGCCGGGCGGAGCGCGACGACGAACGTGACCACCGCCATCAAGGGGAGAAGGACCACCACGGCGTGCACGACCAGGGCGTGCACCGGCAAGCCGGCGATCACATCGAACACGGGCGTCACAGTACGCGGGCGTGCTGACCAGCGCACCCGCTGGTCACCGGGAGGTGACGATGCCTGCCACACGGGGAGCGGTACGGGACGTTTGCCCGATCGGGCGGTAGCGTCGAGGCTCGTGGCCGGTTACGACGATGATCTTCGCCTGGCGCACGTGATCGCCGACCAGGTCGACGCGCTGACCCGGTCGCGCTTCCAGGCCGCGGATCTGCGGGTGGAGACCAAGCCCGACATGACGCCCGTCAGCGACGCCGACCGCGCCGCCGAGGAGTTGGTCCGGAACCAGTTGCGGCGCACCCGTCCCCGGGACGCCGTGGTCGGCGAGGAGTTCGGCCCCACCGGCCACGGGCACAGGCAGTGGGTGATCGACCCGATCGACGGGACCAGCAACTACGTCCGCGGGGTTCCCGTGTGGGCCACGCTGATCGCGCTGGTGGACGGCGGAGAGCCGGTCCTCGGGGTGGTCTCGGCGCCGTCGCTGAACCGCCGCTGGTGGGCCGCCCGCGGCACCGGTGCGTGGACCGGGCGCAGCCTCACCGCGGCCCGCCGGCTGCAGGTCTCCGGCGTGGCCACATTGGCCGACGCCTCGCTGTCCTACTCCTCGCTGGACGAGTGGGAGCAGCGCGGGCGGCTGGCGGCCTTCCTCGACCTGACCCGGAAGGTCTGGCGGTGCCGCGCGTTCGGCGACTTCTGGTCCTACATGCTGCTCGCCGAGGGTGGGGTGGACATCGCCACCGAGCCCGACCTGGCCGTCTACGACATCGCCGCCCTGATGCCGATCGTGGTCGAGGCCGGCGGGCGGTTCTCCTCGCTGGCCGGCGTCGACCTGGACGCCGGGGGCGGCAGCGCGCTCGCCACCAACGGGCTGCTGCACGAGGACGTGCTGGACCTGATCGGGGACCCGCCGCCGTCCTGAGCCTGCGGGCGCGCGGCCCGCAGCCGGCCGGCGACGCGCCGGGTCGCCGCGAGCAGCTGCGGCGCGAGCAGCAGCGCGTACAGGTCGAACCAGCCGTACCCGCCCGCCGCTCCCGAGGGAGGGTTGCCCTGGCCGATCCGGTGCAGGAGAGGGTCGGTGGCCGTCCACGACCAGGTGCCGACGCTCGTCCCGAGCAGCTCCAGGTAGCTGACGACGGCGAACGCCCCGACGTAGAGCAACCGGGAGCGCCCCCAGAGCAGGAAGCCCACGAGGCAGCCGAACCAGGCCGCCCCGAGCACGTCGCGGCGCGGCGCCAGCACCAGTCCCCACGAGGCCCAGGCCGCCCCCGCGACCAACGTGATCCCGACCAGCGCGCGGCCGTGCGCCCGGACCGCCGGGCTCCGGCCGAACGCGAGCGCGGCGAGGTAGACCAGCCCGTGGCCGGGCGGCACGAAGAGCGGGACCGTGCCGATCCGGTACGTGTAGGCGCCGAGCAGCACCGAGAACGTGTACTCGAACGCCGTGGCCACGGTGACGACGGCCAGCGTCTGCGCGCGGACCAGCGGCGCCTCGCGGCGGAGCAGGACGGCGAGCAGCAGCCAGGTGAGCGCGCCGAAGGCAGCCTGGCGGGCGCCGTCCCAGTGGTCGAGACCTCGGACCGAGTCCGCGAGCAGCACGACCGCGATCCACGCCACGACGATCGCGGTGATCGTCAGGTCACCGCCGGGCCTCCGGGTCAGGCGGCGGGGGCGTCCTCGGGCCGGCTGGAGCACGCCCCCAGAGTGCCAGGTCAGACCGCGACCGGCTGCCGGACGGCGTGGTGGCTGAGCGGGATGCCGCAGCCCCAGGTGCCGAGGAAGGACCAGTTCTCGTCCTCCACCCAGGCGATCCGGCGCGGCCCGACCACCCGGTGGCGCAGCCGGTGGACGAACATCGTCACGCCCTCCAGCGAGGCGGCCGTCCGGGGATCGGTCAGTAGACGCACGCGCAGGTGCCCGTACAACCCCTGGCTGTACTCGACGCCGTACTCCGGGTACGGCAGCAGGTGGCCGCCCGCGTCGTGCAGCAGCAGCGGCGTCCGGTCGGAGACGCGGTCCAGCCGCAGGTAGTCGTAGGTCCGGCTGGCGGCGGTCCCGGCGCGGTGATCCGGGAGGTCCAGGCGCAGCCGTGACACCTCCAGCCCGTCGCGCAGCAGCACGACCGGCACGACGGCGCCGGACGGCGGCTCCACGGCGCGCGAGCCGGACTCACCCGGTGCACCCGTCGGCACGACCAGCCTGATCGATCCGATCCACATGCCGTGCTCCCCTCCCCCGGGCGGGCACCTCGATCCCGCTCTCGACCGAAAGAGGTTCGGCACGCCGCCCCCGATACACGAGGGGTCACTCCGCACTGGTGCATCTACTGCATGTCCGCTGCCGACTGTGCGGCGTCGTGCGCATCCGCGTCGCCCACGGCGTGACGCCGTGCCCACGGGAAGCCCACGGTGTCACGCCGTGGCGATGAGGGATCGGCGTGACGCCGCACTGTGAGGCCCGAGCCCGGTCGGAGTCTGCCCCCGCCCTTCGCGCCGACTGTGCGGCGTCGTGCGCATCCGCGTTGCCCACGGCGTGACGCCGTGCCGACGGGAAGCCCACGGTGTCACGCCGTGGCGCTCATCAGTGGCCGGGGGCGGGTGACGGGTCGGCGGCCACCTCGAAGCGATACCCCATGCCCGGCTCGGTGATCAGGTGGCGAGGGCGGGACGGGTCGGCCTCGAGCTTGTGCCGCAGCTGCGCGATGTAGACCCGCAGGTAGTTGGTCTCCCGGCCGTACGCCGGCCCCCAGACCTCCTGCAGCAGGCGGCGCTGCTCGACCAGTTTGCCGCGGTTGCGGACCAGCACCTCCAGCACGTGCCACTCGGTCGGGGTGAGCCGCACGTCGACGCCGTCCCGGGACACCTTCTTCCTGGCCAGGTCGATGGCCAGCGACCCGGCGGCGACGACGACGGCGGTCTCGCCGTCCGCCGGCGCGGCGCGGCGGACGGCGGCCCGCAGCCGGGCGATCAGCTCGTCCATCCCGAACGGCTTGGTGACGTAGTCGTCGGCCCCGGCGTCCAGGGCCGTCACCTTGTCCGAGGAGTCCTGCCGGGCGGACAGCACGATGATCGGTACGCGTGACCACCCGCGCAGGCCCTCGATCACCTCGACCCCGTCCATGTCCGGCAGGCCGAGGTCCAGGACGACGACGTCCGGCGGTCGGCGGGCGGCAGCGGCCAGCGCCCCGTGCCCGTCGCCGGCGGTGACCACGTCCCACCCGCGCGCCCGCAGGTTGATCGCCAGCGCCCTGGCCAGCTGCGGCTCGTCGTCGACGACCAGCGCCGTCCGCCGGACCCGGCCGGCGTCTTCCCCTCCGGGCGCTGGAGCGCTCATGCGCGCTCCGCGGCCGCGGGCACCGCGGCGGCCGCGACCGGCAGCGTCAGCACCATGGTCAGGCCACCTCCCGGGG
>JBKPQU010000069.1:0-8444 GCA_046734255.1 Actinomycetota bacterium | reverse complement strand
GTGCTGCTGCCGATGGCCCGGCGGACGATCGTCCTGGGGATCAACCAGGCGATGATGGCGGCGCTGTCGATGGTCACGGTCGCCGCGCTGATCGGCGCCCCGGGCCTCGGCCAGACGGTGATCAGGGCGCTGCAGAGCCTGGACGTCGGCCTGGCCTTCAACGCCGGCCTGGCGATCGTGATCATGGCCATCGTGCTGGACCGTGTCACCACTGCGGCCAGCCAGCGCGCCGAGCTGGCCGGCCGGCACCAGGGGACCGGTGCGCTCGACAAGATCCGGCGGCCGCTGGTCATCGGGGGTGGGATCGTCACGCTGATCTGCGTGTACCTGTCCTACACCTACGTGTGGGCCGCGGACTTCCCGGCCGCCCTGGGTTCGCTCAGCCTCGACCTCGGCAGCGTGATCGCCAAGGCCGGCGACTCGGTGAGCAACTGGGCGCAGACCAACCTGGCCGGGTTCACCGGCGCGTTCAAGGACCAGGTCACGAGCTTCGTGCTGGATCCGGTGCAGAACCTGCTGACCCAGTCCCCATGGTGGCTCGTGGTCGCCGCCATTCTGGCGATCTGCGCCCTGGTCGGTGGCTGGCGGGCCGCCGTCACCTCGGGCATCTGCCTCGCCGTGATCCTCTTCACCGGGCTGTGGGCGGACAGCATGGCGACGCTAGCCATGACGCTGGTGGCGACGGTTCTGGTCATCGCGATCGCTGTGGTGGTCGGCGTCTGGATGGGCCGCAGCGCCAGGGCGGACGGGGTGATCCGGCCGGTGCTGGACGGCGCCCAGACGATGCCGTCGTTCGTCTACCTCGTGCCGTTCCTGGCGCTGTTCGCGGCCAGCCGGTTCACCGGCATCGTGGCGGCGGTGGTGTTCGCGGTGCCGATCGCGATCAAGCTGATCGCCGACGGGATCCGGGGCGTGTCCCCGACGACGGTGGAGGCCGCCACGGCGGCGGGGTCCAGCCGGTGGCAACTGATCAGCAAGGTGCAGTTGCCGATGGCACGCAACTCGCTGGTCCTGGCCACGAACCAAGGAATGATCTTCGTGCTGTCCATGGTCGTGGTCGCCGGCCTGGTCGGTGCCGGGGCGCTGGGTTTCGACGTCGTGGCCGGCTTCGCGCAGGACAACTTGTTCGGCAAGGGCCTGGCCGCCGGCGTGGCGATCGTCATGCTCGGGATCATGCTCGACCGCACGACACAGGCAGCGGCGCGCCGTACCGAGCGCCCTGCCGGGCGGCATTGAGCAGGATGTGCAAGGGACCGCGGCCGTCGGTCGCGGCGACACGAGACGGCCACCACAACCTGGTGACCGCGACGAGGAGGTACGCAGCAGTGACACGAAGCATCGGTAACCCCCGGTTGCCGGGGCGCCGCGTCCGGGTCGCGCTCGCCGTGGCCGTCGCGCTTGCCCTCGCCGGCTGTGGGGGCGCGAAGGTCGGCGGCACCTCGAACGGAGGGAGCAACGCCGGCGCAAGCGGGCAGTGCGGGACCGTGAACCTGGCCGTCAACCCGTGGGTCGGTTACGAGGCGGACGCCGCCGTCTACGCCTACGTCGCCCAGAACAAGCTGGGCTGCACGGTGGTGAAGAAGGACCTGAAGGAGCAGGTCTCCTGGCAGGGCTTCGGCACCGGCGAGGTCGACCTGATCCTGGAGAACTGGGGCCACCCGGACCTGGTGAAGAAGTACATCACCGACCAGAAGGTCGCCGTCGATCTCGGCCAGACCGGCAACAAGGGGATCATCGGCTGGTACGTCCCGCCGTGGCTGGCCCAGGCGCACCCCGACATCACCGACTGGCAGAACCTCAACAAGTACGCCGCAGACTTCAAGACCTCCGAGTCCGGCGGCAAGGGCCAACTGCTGGACGGCGACCCCTCCTACGTGACGAACGACGCGGCGCTGGTGAAGAACCTGAAGCTCGACTTCTCCGTCGTCCAGGGCGGCAGCGAGACCGCGTTGATCCAGTCGTTCCGGCAGGCCGAGGCCCAGAAGAAGTTCTTCATCGCCTACTTCTACGAACCGCAGTGGTTCTTCAACGAGTTGAAGCTCGTGCGGGTCAACCTCCCCCCGTACAAGACGGGGTGTGACGCCGACCCGGCCAAGGTGGCCTGCGATTACCCGCCCTACGACCTGAACAAGATCGCGAGCGTGAAGTTCGCCAACTCCGGCAGCCCGGCGGCGGCACTCGCGAAGGCGTTCCAGTGGACCAACGACGACCAGAACACGGTGTCGAAGTACATCGCGGTCGACAAGATGTCCGATGACGACGCCGCGAAGAAGTGGGTCGACGCCAACCCGGACAAGGTGAACGCCTGGCTGGCCTCGCACTGACGATCGGCGGGACGGCGTCCCCGGCCTGACCATGGTCGGGGGACGCCACCCCGTCGTACGTGCTCCCCGCAAGCGGGAGGACCCCCAGCTGAACGCCGCGCGCCCGTGCCGACGCGTCACGTGGTGTCGAGCGTGACCACCCGGCCGGCCTCGGCGCTGCGCTGCGCGGCCTCGAGGACGACGAGGCCGGCGACGGCGTCCTGCGGGTCGACGGGGACGTCGCCCCGGCCACGGACCGCGTCGGCGAAGGCGGTGTACAGGCGGGTCCAGTCGCCGCGCTCGCTGGGCCAGCGCCGCGTCGTACGACCGGCGTGCAGGCGGCCCCAGCGCTCGTGCGGCACGACGCCCCACGCCTCGCCGGACGCCGCCGGTGAGCCACCGGCCAGCAGCGCGTCGGCCTGGCCGTCGAAGGTGTCCACGTCGTAGCTGCCGTTCGTGCCGAACACCCGGAACCGGAGGCCCGGCGGGCCGTGCAGGGTCATGTCACCGATCAGGTGGGACACGACGCCGTTGGTGTGCCGCAGTGCGACGAAGAACCGGCCGGGCACGCCGCCGGCGTCGTCCAGCTCGGCATAGACCGACCGGGCCGGCCCGAACAGCAGCAGCGCCTGGTCGACCGCATGCGCACCCAGGTCCAGCAGGATCCCTCCGCCCGAGGTCGGGATCCCGCCCGGCGACGTGTGCTGCTCGATCCGCGACTCGAGCCGCAGGACGCGCCCCAGCTCGCCCGAGTCGATCACGGCGCGGACCGTGAGCACGTCGGCGTCGAACCGGCGGTTCTGGTACACGGTCAGGGGGACACCGGCGCTCTCCGCCGCATCCACCGCCTCGCGCGCGGTCGCGGAGTCCGGCGCGAACGGCTTGTCGCACACCACCGGCAGTCCGAGCGACACCGCCTCCAGGACCAGCGGTACGTGGGTGTCGGCCGGCGTGGAGATCGCCACGGCGTCCACCGCGCCGGCCATCTGGGCGAGGTCGTCGTACGCCGGCGTGCCCGGATAGTCGTGCTCCAGGTCGCGGCGGCGCTCCGCCGAGCGGGTCACCACCCCGGCGAGCTCGCACCCGGCCGCACCGACGATCAGCGGTGCGTGGAAGAAGCGGCCCCCCTTGCCGTAGCCCACCAGGCCGATCCGCAGCGGTCGATCGTTGTCCACGCGCACCTCCAGCGGCGGAGCCTACGCCGCCCGCTGTGATCCCCCCAGTCCGAAGCGGACGCTGAGACGTCGCCATCCGCGGCGGATCCGCGAGAACAGGTAGGCGACGAGCGAGACACCCATCACGAGAAGGACCAGCGCGATGGCGGCCGCGATCCAGGGGTGCTGCCAGGCGAGGACGGCGACCGTGACGACCGCCACGTCCTCCGATGCGCTGACGCCGATGTTCGTCACCGGCTCCGGCGAGGTGTTGACCGCCAGGCGGATCCCGGACTTGGTCAGGTGGCTGACGATGGCGACGAGTGCCGTCCCCGCCGCCGCGAACGCCTCGGCGGGGCTGTCGGCATCCTTGGCGATCACCCCGCCCACGATCGCTGCGATCACGGGCCGGATCACGGTGTGCACGCTGTCCCAGGCGCTGTCCAGATACGGGATCTTGTCGACCACCAGCTCGATCACCGCCAGCGTCGCGGCGACGACCATCACGTCTGTCCGCTGGAAGAACCCCGGCGTGTCCGCCCAGCCCAGCCGCCCGGTGATGCCGGCCACCAGGACCACCATGTACGCGCTGATCCCGGACGCCCAGCCGTTGGCGAACGTGAGTGGCAGCGTCTCCACCGGCCAAGGGTAGAACGTCCCTTCCGGCACCTCGGTGATCAGGCCGCGCGGAGCGCAGTAGCTTACGTCTGTGGCGAGCATCGACGACGTGGCCCTCATCGCGGCCGAGTTGCCTGAGGTGACCGAGGGCGAGCGTCACGGCAACCGGACATGGGCCGTCGCGGGCAAGGGTTTCGCCTGGGAGCGGCCGTTCAGCAAGGCCGACCTCAGGCGGTTCGGCGACGAGACCCCGCCGGACGGGCCCATCCTCGCCGTCCGCGTGGAGGATCTCGGCGAGAAGGAGGCCGTGCTCCAGGCGAACCCACGAGCCTTTTTCACGATCCCGCACTTCGACGGCTATTCGGCCGTTCTCATCCAGTTGCGGAAGGTCTCGAAGACGGCGCTCCGCGAAGCGATCGTCGACGGTTGGCTGGCCTGCGCGCCGCCGACGCTGGCGGACGCGTACCTCAAGCGGTAGGCGGAAGAGTCGGATCATGATCGGTGGTGGGGCAGGAGCCTGGCCTCCGGCCGAGTACGGCGATGCGATCGCCGCGTTCTACGACGATTGGTATCCCGCTGAGGCGATGTCCACCGACGAGGCGGTGAACTTCCTTGGCATGCGTGCCGGGGACGGTCCGGTCCTCGAGCTCGGTATCGGAACCGGCCGGGTGGCGTTGCCACTTGCGGATCGCGGGCTGACGGTGCACGGCGTCGATGCCTCACCAGCGATGGTGGAACGACTGCGGGCCAAGCCACGCGGGGACCGGCCCGATATGGGGCGCTTCGACCGGGGCCAGCGTGTCCACGTCGACCGGTTCGACGGCGAGACGACACGCATGACCGCGTCGATCCACGATCCGCTCACCCAGACGGTCCGCTCCCGGCACCTGCTGATCGGCGCCGACGGGCGCGTGCGTACCTTTCCCGTCGATATCCGGTACGCCTGGCCGGCAGAGTTGAACCTCATGGCCCGCATGGCCGGTCTGGACATCGCCGAGCGTTACGCCGATTGGACCGGCCAGCCCTTCACCTCCAGCAGTACCGCACACGTCTCCGTCTGGCGCCGACCCGGGTGACGTCACGCGTCTCGGTCGGTATGTGGACGACGGCCAGTAGCCTCCTGTCCCTGTGAGCCGTCTCGTCGAGAGCTTCCTGCCCGCCCGGCTCGGCGGCAGCTTCCGCTGGCTGCTCGCGTCGTCGTGGACGACGAATCTCGGTGACGGCATCGCGATCGCGGCCGGGCCGCTGCTGATGGCCTCGCTGACCCAGGACGCCTTCCTCGTCTCGCTGGCCGCCCTGCTGCGGTGGGCGCCACCGCTGATCTTCGGCCTTCACGCCGGTGTTCTGTCCGATCGCCTCGACCGTCGCCAGATCGTGATGGCCGCCAACGTCGTCCGGTCGCTGGTGCTGAGCGTCCTGGTGGTCACGCTGTTCACCGGCACGACCTCGATCACCCTGGCGCTCCTCACGCTCGGCCTTCTCGCCACCGCGGAGGTCTTCGCCGACAACACCACCGCGACGCTCCTGCCGATGCTGGTCGGGCGGGACGATCTCGCGATCGCGAACTCCCGGCTGCAGACCGGCATGATCACCCTCAACCAGCTCGCCGGGCCGCCGATCGGTGCGGCGCTCTTCGCCGCCGGAAGGGCCTGGCCATTCGTGACCGAGTCCGTGCTCGTGGCCATGGGGGTGATCCTCGTGTCGCGGATCGTCCTGCCCGCCCACGGGCGCGAGCCCGGGGTCACGAGCAGCATCCGGCGGGACATCGTCGAGGGCGTGCGCTGGACGCTGCACCACGCCGCGGTGCGCACCCTCGCCCTGACGATCCTCATCTTCAACGTCACCTTCGGGGCCGCCTGGTCGGTCCTCGTGCTGTACGCCACCCAGCGGCTCGGCATGGGCGCCGTGGGCTTCGGCCTGCTCACCACGGCCTCGGCGGTCGGCGGGCTGCTCGGGACCGCGCTGTACGGATGGATCACCCGGAGGGTGAGCCTGGGCAACGTGATGCGCATCGGGCTCGTGATCGAGACCCTGACCCACCTCGGCCTCGCCCTGACCACGTCCCCAGGGGTCGCACTGACGATCTTCTTCGTCTTCGGCGCGCACGCGTTCGTCTGGGGCACCACGGCGATCACGATCCGGCAGCGCGCCGTCCCGTCCGAGCTGCAGGGCCGGGTCAGCAGCGTGTACATGATCTGCGTCTTCGGCGGCCTGGTCGCGGGCTCGGCGATCGGCGGGGTGCTCGCCGATCACTACGGCGTGACGGCGCCCTTCTGGTTCGCCTTCGCCGGGTCGGCGCTGTTCCTCCTCCTGCTCTGGCGCGAGTTGACCCGGATCGCCCACGAGGACGAGCAACCGATCTCCGACCCGCACGATGGCAGTAGCGTCGCGGGATGAGGTATGGGGCGCACCTCCCTCTGATCGACTTCGACGGCCGCGGATGGCTGCCGGGAGAACTGGCGTCGTACACGGATGCGGCGCGCCGGCTCGGTTACAGATTCGTCAGCGCCAACGACCACCTCGTCTTCCAGCGGCCGTGGCTGGACGGCATCGTCGCGCTCGCCAGTGTTCTCGAGCGCAGCGGGGACATGCACCTCGCGACCAGCGTCTCCCTGCCGGTCGTCCGCGGCCCCGCGGCGCTGGCCAAGGCGGCGGCCGCGCTCGACATCATCTCCGGCGGCCGGTTCGTTCTCGGCGTCGGGCCGGGATCGTCGCAGCGCGACTACGAGACCGCGGGCGTGCCCTACGAGGAGCGCTGGCCACGCCTGGACGAGTCGATCCGCGTGCTGCGGGCTGCTCTGACGCCGGATGCGCCCGCGTTCGAGGGCCGCTTCTACGCGACGAATCTCGGCCTGGAACCGCGGCCGGCGCGGGCCGGCGGGGTCCCGCTCTGGGTCGGCAGCTGGGGGTCGGACGCCGGTCTCCGGCGCGTGGCGCGGCTTGCCGACGGCTGGCTCGCCTCGGCGTACAACCTGACACCCGCGCAGGCGACAACGGCCCGCGCCACGCTGGGGAAGGCGTTGGCCGATCAGGGCAGGGAGCTGGACGGCTTCCCGTGCTCGCTGGCCACGATGTGGACATACGTCACCGAGGACGACGGGGTCCGCGACGTGCACCTGTCCGCGCTCGCCCGGATGCTCAACCGTCCCGTCGCGGACCTTGCCGGGCAGGTGCTCGTCGGCCCCGCCGAGCAGTGCGCGGCCACGCTGCGCGCCTACCAGGACGCCGGGATCGACAACGTCTTCGTCTGGCCGCTCGCGGACGCCGAGGAGCAGCTCGAGCGTGTCATGCGCGACGTCGTACCGCTGGTGCAGCGGGACCGATGAGTTCGGGCCCAACGCGGGGTCTAACCGGCATCACACCACCGAAGACGCGAGGAGCAGTACCGTGACCGCCACCGAATGGACCACGGACGCCAAGGGCACCGGCCAGTACGTCGAGGTGAACGGCCTCAACCTCTACTACGAGACCTACGGGACGGGGCGGCCGTTGGTCCTGCTGCACGGCGGGCTCGGGTCGGGCGAGATGTTCGGGCCGGTCATTCCCGTCCTGGCGGAGCGCCATCAGGTGATCGCCCCCGACCTGCAGGGCCACGGCCGGACCGCCGACATCGACCGGCCGATCGACGTACGGATCATGGCCGATGACATCGCGGCGCTGATCGACCATCTCGGGCTCCACAAGCCGGACGTCGTGGGCTACTCGCTCGGGGGAGGGGTCGCGTTCCAGACCGCGGTGAAGTACCCGGACAAGGTGGGGCGGCTCGTCGTCGTGTCGGCGAACATGCGACGGGACGCGATCTACCCGGAGATGCTCGAGCAGCAGGACCAGGTGAACGCGGCCGCTGCCGATTTCCTGAAGGACACGCCGATGTACCAGCTGTACCAGAGGGTCGCCCCGCGTCCCGAGGACTTCCCCCGGCTGCTGGACAAGATGGGCGAGGGCATGGCGAAGGACTTCGACTTCACGGAGGAGGTGCGCGGCCTCCGGGTGCCCACGCTGATCGCCGCCGGCGACGCCGACATGGCACCGCCGAGTCATTACGTCGAGGTCTTCAGCCTGCTGGACGGCGGCCTCCGCGACGGCGGCTGGATGGGTGAGGGCCGGCCGAAGGGCGGGCACGCGCTCGCGATCCTGCCGGGCGTGACCCACTACAACGCCTTCACCTCCCCGCTGCTGCCCCCGGCCATCCTCGACTTCATCGACGGGCAGCCGAGCTGAGGCGATCCCGGTCGGTCGTCACACCGCGATGGCGATCTTGCCGCGGGCGTGGCCCGTCCCCATGTGCTCGATCGCTTGCGGGGTCTCGCTGAGCGGGTAGACGCGGTCGATCACCGGGGTGATGTCGCCGGCCTCGAGGAGATCCCTC